>JBBEBC010000141.1:0-66654 GCA_040882555.1 Bacteroidia bacterium | reverse complement strand
AGGCTCAGGGTGAATCGGGGTGCTTCGGCGGGCTCAGGGTGACTTCAGGGTGAATTGAGGAGGTCAGCGGGCTCAGGATGAATCCGGGTGTTTCGGCATGCTCAGGGTGAATCAGGGAAATCGCGAAATTTTTGAAATTAATTACTTACTAGACAACTTCACTCCGACTTTTAAACATCATAATTATTAGAATCAATCAAGGTCCTACCTTTTGGTTTTAGAATAATTTATGCTGTTCAAAACCTACCATGTTTACATTCTAAAATGTAGCGATGATTCCTATTATATAGGTGTTACAAATAACATTGTGAGAAGAATGGGCGAATATGAAAATGGTCAAAGTGTCAAGGCATATACATTTTTACGGCGACCATTGAAGCTAGTTTACAAAAAGGAATTCAGAAATATTCTTAAAGCTATAGCTTATGAAAAACAGCTGAAAGGCTGGAGAAGAGCTAAGAAAGAGGCTTTGGTTGAAGGTAGGTTAAAGGATTTGGTGGGGTTAGCTAAGAGTCATGGTTCGACAAGCTCACCATGACTAGTAAAGGCTCACCATGACTATTAAAGGCTCACCATGACGGGAAAATACTCAATAAGTCACGCTGAACTTGTCGAAGCGTGACTAGTAAAGGCTCACCATGACGGGAAAATACTCAATAAGTCACGCTGAGCTTGTCGAAGCGTGACTATTAATCTAGCTTCAGTACAGCCATAAACGCCGACTGTGGCACCTCTACCGAGCCTACCTGGCGCATACGTTTCTTACCTTCTTTTTGTTTTTCTAATAGCTTACGTTTACGTGAGATATCACCACCATAACATTTGGCGGTAACGTCTTTACGCATAGCTTTAACTGTTTCTCGCGCAATTACTTTAGCGCCAATTGATGCTTGGATTGCAATTTCGAACTGCTGCTTAGGAATCAATTCTTTAAGCTTTTCACAGATGCGTTTTCCAAAGTCGTATGCGTTGTCTCTGTGGATCAAAGACGAAAGTGCGTCAACTGGTTCACCATTTAACATCAAATCTAACTTGATTAGTTTAGACTCGCGATAGTCAATCGGGTGATAATCGAATGAAGCATAACCTCTTGAAAGAGACTTTAATTTATCATAGAAATCGAAAACGATTTCGCCCATTGGCATCTCAAATACCAATTCAACACGATCGGTTGTGAGGTAATTTTGATTAACTAGAATACCTCGTTTTTGGATACACAAAGTCATTATAGAACCTGTGTATTCCGATTTAGTAATTACCTGAGCACGTATGTATGGTTCTTCAATCCGATCTAACTTACTAGGATCGGGAAGGTCTGTTGGATTATTAACAATCATATCATCACCATTGGTTTGATATGCATGATAAGATACATTGGGAACAGTAGTAATTACAGTCATTCCGAACTCTCTTTCAAGTCTTTCCTGAATAATTTCCATGTGCAACATCCCAAGGAAACCGCAACGGAAACCAAATCCCAGCGCAGCTGATGATTCTGGCTCAAACGTGAGTGATGCATCATTTAACTGAAGCTTCTCCATTGAATAACGGAGTTCTTCGTAATCTTCAGTATCTACCGGGAAAATACCAGCAAAAACCATCGGTTTTACATCCTCAAAGCCTTTAATCTGAGAAGCACAAGGTCTGTCTACATGCGTGATGGTATCACCAACTTTTACCTCCCGGGCCTCCTTAATACCTGAAATTAAGTAACCTACATCTCCTGTTTTAACTTCATCGCGGGCTTCTGGTTTTAGTCTCAATAAGCCAATTTCATCTGCGAAATAGGTGCTACCGGTGGACATAAACTTCACCTTATCTCCTTTTTTTATTGAGCCATTCATCACTCTGAAATAAGCGTAAATCCCTCTGAAAGAGTTAAATACTGAATCAAAGATTAAGGCTTGAAGTGGCCCATCGGGATCACCTTTAGGAGCTGGAACTCTTGCAACAATGGCTTCAAGAATATCGTGGACTCCCATCCCGGTTTTACCGGAAGCAGGAATAATATCTTCCCGGCGACAGCCGATCATATCTACAATTTGATCTGAAACTTCCTCTGGATTTGCACCCGGAAGGTCCATTTTGTTCATGACCGGTATAATTTCCAAATCATGTTCTAATGCGAGATAAAGATTACTAATTGTCTGAGCTTGAATACCTTGAGCGGCATCTACAATGAGAAGAGCGCCTTCGCATGCAGCAATTGACCGAGAAACTTCATAAGAGAAGTCAACGTGACCAGGAGTATCAATCAGATTGAGAATATATTTCTGACCATCAGGAGAATTATACTCCATTTTGATGGCTTTACTTTTAATGGTAATTCCTCTTTCCCTCTCCAAATCCATGTCATCCAGCACCTGCGCCTGAGATTCGCGTTTGGTAATGGTATTGGTGTATTCCAATAAACGATCGGCAAGTGTTGATTTACCATGATCGATATGAGCTATAATGCAAAAATTGCGGATGTTCTTCATTGCGGGCGCAAAGATAGTTGAAAAAGAGAAGGAGAAATAAGGATTAATCCTTTGTTACATATAAAATTTAGAGCTCTTCTACCCCCTATTCTTCTCATATTTTAGAGAATCTATTTCAAGAGCACTTTCTAAAAGAAGTAAGAAGTTACCAATGAAATCCTCAGAGGGAGAATCACTCAATAATCTAACAAGCTTAACCATCTTTCGATCATCTTGTTCAAAAAGCTCTGCCCCTTTTGACTCTAGCAATAATTTGCCCCAGTAAAAGCCAAAATATAAACCTTGTTTATCCGTATTAAAATAACCAATTGGACCGAAACGGTACAAAAAACTCGCTCCATAGCTCATGCGTGGATAGATTCGGTGATCGACATTAAGTAGCAAATTAGCGTAATAATGGGCCAAGTTTCTATGCTCTGCATTTTGCTTCTCGAGCCATTTTTCCCAGATGAGATGAAAATTCGTCATAATTCGCTTCAAATCTATTTTGCAAATTAATGATTTGAATAACCTTTCTAATCATTTTGCAAGGCGCAAGTCCTTTTGTGGTATGAAAATTCGAATTTAGCCGCTTTTGATTGATAGCATTGATTAAAGTATTAATTCAAAACAAACAGCCGCTAAAGAATATATTTGTGCAATAAACGAGTCAACCAAAAGAATTCAAACAAGCTGTTTTGAAAAGCATAACAGACAAAAAAGACCCAATGATTGCAGTTGTTTTCTTGAACTGTATCTATAAATACGTCATTAACCGATGAGTATTTATTTGGTGTTTTTTTTAGTCGCACTGACAGCTTTTGGATTATTATATTTCAAGTGGCTCACGGAACATACTGACACCCTTTTTTGGACCTGCTTTTTACTCTATTTTGATCCGGGAGGATTTTTTGCTGGTTTATTAGACATGGGTTTATTAGGTAGAATAAAGCCTTACGACCTATTCTTTGTGCTTATGATGGTAGCTTGGAGAGTTTCAGGCTACTGGAAAATAGAGACTAAGTTCAGAATTCATCGACAGTATTTGGCTGTATTTATAGTGTATTCTCTCTACTTCACTTTTGTGTATGGCTATTTTGTGCCGATGCACTATGGTTATAACGACTTCATGCTATTCTTGCAGAAAAACCGCCAATTCCTATACTGTCCTTTTATATTTCTTGCAGTTTATCAATTTGGTTACATGAGTATAAATAAGCTATTGAAGCCCCTGCTTTACACTGCATCACTCATGTTTTTGGCCTTCTTTTTTACTGTTCTCACAGGGATTGAGATTGTTCCAGTTTATAAATTCACTCGCTTTGTGGAGGAAGACCGCATTTCACTATTGAGCTATGGTTTATCCTACTACATCCTGCCGATGGGGATTATTTCCTTGTTTTTAAAAGATAGATTACCTAGGCATTTTCAAAGGGTTATCATTCTTTTGACTTCATTAATGTTCATTACAATTGTGCTTACGCTAACCAGACGGGAGTTTATTAGAATTCTTTTTATGCTTATAAGCATACCTCTTCTAACAAGCTATATATCAGGCAAATCATTCGGGCCGGGGTACAGAAAACTGATAAACTTTCTCCTTTTGCCTTTGCTTTTATTATTAGTCTTTTTTCCTGTTTACATTGATTTTTCTGCAGATATTCTTGAAAATCTTTTTCAATTTCTAGACCCCGACAAATCAAATAATTTGACTGATTACAGAGTATCGGGTGGTGGTGATTTAGTATTTGTTAAACAGATCATTATTGATCACCCACTCATGGGAATTGGCTATTATCCAGCTCCTTGGAGCGAGGTTATTGCAATGAAAGAGTCTGGAAGTATTCTCGGTCTAGCTCTTGATGCTTCTAGCGAAGTTCAGATTTACGGTTCCACCATGCGTTTAGGCTTCATTGGATTGATACTTCCGATATTCATTCATGTAAGTATCATAATTATGGCCTTAAAAGCTGGAAGGTTTTTTAAACAACATTTCGCCTTAATTAAAAACCATATTTTCGAGTTATTGCTTGCTCTTACCATCCTATATTATTTCATCACACTCTTTACAACTGAATTGTTCAGCCTTTTTGTAGAATTCTACCATCCACCTAAATTTGCTAATTATTCCGCTTTATTAGCTCTCTTTCTAGCAATATACTCGCGACTTAATTTTAGGTTGATTAAATCGAAACAATAAATGACTGAAGCAAGCGAAAATAACAACTGCTCCATCTGCATAAGCTCGGAAACAGAAGCCATTCCGGTAAAGGAAATGCGCAATGGATGGCGCGAAGTGCATTTATATCGATTTTGTAGAAACTGCGAGTATTTTGAACTCATAGAACTTCCCGTAAATATTGAAAAGTACTATCAGCAAGGCTACTACACCCAGCATAAACCTCATATTCAAATTCAAGGATTAAGAGCTGCGTTCTGGGCAGCTAGAGCGAAGCTTTATGATAGCTTCCTCCATCCTATCTGGAATTCTCTGGCTTTTAATACAATTTTGGATTGGAAACATAGAACAGGAATTTCTTTTAGTGACCCGATTCTAGATTTTGGCTGCGGAAATGGAGATATTCTCTATGAATTTCACAAGCATGGCTTTACTAAGCTCAAAGGCTTGGATCCTTTTCTTCCAGAAATAAAGGTGGAATTACCCTTTCCTATCATGAAAGGTGGAATTTCTGAATTGGGCAACAATGACAAATACAAGCTAATTATGATGCATCATTCTTTTGAGCATATGCCTGATCAAGATCAGGTGCTTAATAGTCTGAAGCCCTTGCTGGCCAAAGGCGGCAAACTACTTATCAGAATGCCAATCATTAACGAAGCCTTTTACCAATACAGAGAGCATTGGGTTCAAATTGATGCTCCAAGGCACTTCTCTGTTCACTCGCTGAAAAGTTTTAACCTGTTGGCTAAATCGCTTGGATATATAGTAACTGAAATATTTTTTGATAGCACCGCTTTTCAATTTACAGGCAGCGAAGAAAACAAAGCTGATATTTCTTTCTTCGAACCAAATTCCTTAAAAATTAGTCGCGAGAGAAGTATTTTTAATGAAACACAATTATTGGAATACGACAAAAAAGCTAATGAGTATAACCTCTCAAGAAAGGGCGACCAGGCCGGGTTTATCTTAGAATTATTATGAGCTCATTCGCCATTGTACTACTCTCTGAAACGATGTTTGGAGGAGCCCAAAAAAGGTTCCTAAATCTCCATCATTTCTTTCGACAAAAGTATGGCGACAAAGCTTGGTTCATTGTCACCCCTAGAATGAAATCTGAGATTGAGGCGACTTATGGAATTGAGTTTTTGAAGGGTGTTTATGCTATTGGTGAAATAAATACCAAGCTTTCTGGAGACACAAATGCAGATAGTATTAAAACTCTAAAGCCTAGTTCTGGATTAAAAAAGTGGATTAAATCCTTTTGGATTTTTGATCTCTATTTCTATTTCAAATCAAAAAACCGAACCCAGAAGGAGTTCGAAATCATTGACCAATTTACAGTTGAAAAGGACATTGATCGATTATTAGCAGTGTACACTGGAGTTTTGCCGCTGTATTTTTATTTCAATAAGCAGAAAAGGAATAAGCGAATCATATTTTGTAACATGGATTCGTGGTTTTCACATTTTGAAACGAATCCGATAAAAAGATTTTTAAGGCAATACACCTTATTTCACCGGGCTCACGAAGAAGCTGATCATATTGATATTCTTAGTCCGTTTATTCTAGAAGGACTAAAAGCAAAGAACTACCTTCCATTAAAGCAATCGTATTCTATTACAGCTTGCTCTTTTATTGATTATTCAACATGTGTTTCGGGTGAAAAAGCGGAATTAGAATTTGTTTTTTCTGGTCGATTAGAGGAGGATAAAAACCCATTATTATTTATTCAAGCAGCCATCAAACTTGGAGAAAAATATCCACAAATAAAATTCCACATCCTTGGAAAAGGAAGGCTTACGGAGAAAATAAACACTTTATTATCGACCTATCGGTTGGATAATATTATCATCCACGGTTACGTGAAAAATCCATGTATTATTTTCAAAAACACTTCTGTTTTTGTGAGCCTTCAGAAGGAAAACAATTACCCTAGTCAATCAGTTCTTGAAGCTATGGCTTGCGGAAATGCAGTAATAGCATCCGACGTAGGCGATACTCGACTTTTTGTTAGTGAGCAAAATGGCTGGTTGATACAGAATAATGAAGAAGAACTGATTCAAGCAATGGAATTTTGCATTCAAAACCCTGAACTCGTTCAATCAAAAGCTGCTTTTGCTTATGATTATGTTCGCGAAAATTTCAGTGTAGAAAGAGCTTCAGATTACTATTATTCATTGCTTTACCCAAAGGATGGAAAAATTTAAAGATATAAATCCAGCGATATTACTGGTTCTGGTATTCCTGCCGGTATACTTATTAAGTGGTTTTGGAGTAACCATAAGCAATGATTCTTTGACCAATATTGAACAGATTACTGCGATGAACTTGCTCGACAGAAGTTCTCATTTTGGATTTCATTTTCTGGCAATTTTAAGCTTTGCATTCTTCAAATTAATTGGAATTTCAAATGCCGTAATTTCAACACAATTCATGCTCAGTTTAATCTCTGTTGCCGGAATTGTGGCTTTGTACAGAATTGTAATGATCTGGAAAAGCAATTCAAATCTGGCATTAATCATAGCCATTATTTATGGCATAAATTCCAACATCTGGAGATTTTCCGTGCAGAACGAATACCATGTTTTAATTCCTGCCTTAAGCTTAATTGGAATCGCATTTTGGCTTCATGGCAAGCAATTTATTGGAGCTATGGTTTTAGGATTGGCTATTCTAACAAGTCCTTTTGCCATCTTTAGCCTACCACTGATTTTCATCAAAGAAGTAAAATTAAATCCGGGTGTCATCTTAAAAAGCATGGCTGGTTTTATCCTAGTGGTGGGTGCTGTTAGCCTATTCACTTATAAGGAAACAATTGAAGGAAATTGGTCTTACAGTTTGGTGTATAATTATTACGCTAAAACTCTAAGCTTGACAAATCCATTGAGAGTTTTAAGTATTTGGGTTTATGGTTACCTGAGGGCATTTCATGTGTTTCTACCACTGCTTGTTGTATTTCTTTTTACATGTCGCACATCGGAAAAAAGACTTTGGTATATTCTGATTGCAACATTCATCATACACTTGCCGGCAGCAATTCCGGAAAATAGATATGGTGCTTATCAAATGACACTCTATCCAATATTAGCAATGGCTTGCGGATTAGTAATTTATCGGGTATACCAATATAACAGACTGTATTTTGCTTTGCTATTGGGATTTTTTGTTGGGTTGAATAGTTTTATTGTGCTTCAAGAACGAGGCTATCATAGGTCATTAAGTGAAATGTATTCTCAAATGCAAGATGATTCTGCCATTGAAGACGACGCTCTAGTTTTCATGTACAAGGCTACTAAACCCTTCAATGTTCTGTATGCCAATCGTTTGCAAGGAGTTTCTGTTTACTCAGGTTATCAAGAAGACCTGACCGATAATTTAGCTAACTATGAATTGCCCGATTATAAAGCTTTGATTTATAGCGGTAAACCAGTTTATCTCATTGAAAGTGGCGTGTCTTTACCCGATGATTATGTCAAGGAATTATTCTCAAAATTTACTGCAAAACAAGGAGCTAAAGCCAAAGGAATAGGAATTAAAAAAATAAAGGAAATTTGTCCCAGCGCTACATTTCAGCAAATTGAAGGTTATTCCATAACGCTTTATAAAGTATCATGTGATTCATGAAAATAGGGATTTGCATAGTATTTTATGACGATGTGAAACATCTGGAAAGGCTATCGAAGGCCTTATCAGAGTTGACTAAGGTAAATGTGCAGGTCTATTTTACAGATAACAGCAGTAGTTTTATTCATGTTGATGCATTTCTGAAGCTTTTTCCCAAGGCTATTTATTGTAGATCGACTGATAATAATGGCTTTGCTGGAGGAAATAATCAACTTGCCAAGCTTGCTTTTGATGAAGGATGCGAACTCATCTGGATTCTAAATCCGGATATGGAACCAGAAAAAGAATGCCTCTTTCATTTGATAAATTGCTTGAATTCGGATTCAAGTATTGAAGCTGTGGGTCCGGTTCTTTTATATGATGAGGGCGGGAAAGTTCAGTTTGCAGGAGCTAAAGTGGATTTCAAAACGCAGGATAAAACTGCGCTTTTCGTTGATATTGATAAGGTTGAACTTCCTAAAAATGCATTTCAAGAGGTTGATTTAATAAATGGAGGATCTGTGCTTATTAGGGCGGAAAGAGTTTTGGCTGAAAACTTATTTGCTGAAGAATATTTCATGTATAATGATGAGATTGACTTAATGAGGAGGATTAATCAAGGAGGAAACAAGGTTTGCATAGTGTTTTCTGCCGTTTGCATTCATCATCACGACTGGTCAAATAAAAATGCTTTATCCTATTATCGCATGTATTACTACATGATGAGAAATAAGATTCTTTACTGGAGAAAATACAATCAGCCCTTTTCTCTTTTTAAAGCGATGATTATCTATTCATTGAAATTTCCTATTATTGCTAGATTCTGCTACAGAACAGCCGGTTTCAGACTGCTTTATTACTATTATCTAGGTTTGTTTCATGGATACCTCGGAAAAAAAGGAAGAGCGCAGCTTTTCAAATAGAAATTTGACACTTATATACTTAAATGCAGACATTGGTTCTGTGTTTGATTCCCAGGTGGCTTATTTGCTAAAATCAATAAGCGAAACTGCTGCTTTTGACAGGATTATACACCTCTGTGGCGTCAAAAACCAATTCGAGCAAGAACGTGTGTCGAAGGCGCTAATTAGTTTAGATATTGAAGTTGTTTTTTTTAAATCCTATCCTAATTATCCTTTTTATAATGGGTTTCAACAGAGAGCTATTCTGGATGCTTTTAAACAGGCTAAGGCTCCTAAAGAATCGCATATTCATATACGAGGAGAGTTGCTAGCATCAACTGCATTAAAGCCTATAATGCATGTTTTTTATTCACTAGATAATGTTGTTGTTGATATTAGAGGTGCGGGACGCGAAGAACTCTCTCTTTATTTAAAAGCACCTTTCTGGAAAGTGCTCTTAAAAAAACAAAACTATAGAAAAGCCTTTGAAAGGCTAAAGAAATTTCCGAAGATTAGTGTCGTATCTGATGCCCTTAAAAGATACATACTCCTAAATGCCCAAATTCCAAATTCAAGAATACATGTGGTTCATTGTTTGGCAGGTGAGCATTTCACTTTTAATGAGGAAAACAGAAAACGCATTAGAAATGCTCTACATGTTAAGCATGGCGAAAAACTGCTCGTATTTAGTTCTGGGGGAAATGCCGGCTGGCAAAATACCCAAGGATTAATGTTGCTTTTATCTGATAAATGGACCATTTTAAATTTAAGCAAAGAGGTAATCAACGAGGGAGGAATCATCAATAAATTCATTCCTTATTCAGAAGTTCCTGATTATTTAAATGCAGCAGATGCTGCCATTATTTTTAGAGAAAAAAATATTGTAAACGAAGTCGCTTGTCCTGTAAAATTTTGCGAATACGTTTGCTCTGGACTACCTGTTATTAGTGATACATCTGTTGAAGAAATTGTTCAATATGTTAATCAGAGTGGTTCTGGGTTGATCCTCGAAAACGCCACTGAAATTAATTCGGTTGATATTGACGATTTAGTCGATGAAGATCGCAAGCATGCTGCTAAGCAAGGGCGTATCACTTATGGCGAGGGTACCATCATTAGAGATTATTTGAATTTATATTTTAATTAAAAATGAGAATTCGAATAGTTTGTAGCGGAACCATGCCTGACTTTAATTTCAGACTTCATCAGGCATTTATCTATGATCAAATTGAGGCTTTGAAACAACTAGATAAATCGCTCGAATTCGAATATTTCTACATAAAAAAAGGCGGATTAACAGGATATTTTAGAGCTTGGCGAGATTTGCTAAAACAACAAAAGCAGTCACCCTGCGATATAATTCATGCTCATGGTGGCTTACCTGCTTTTTTATCTATTCTTCAATTTAGAGAGAAAGTCATTTCCACTTTTCATGGTTCTGATATAAACTTGAGTAAGGTCAGATTGCCTTCCGCCGTTGCGGCGATATTCTCAAAAAAATCAATCTACGTTAGTGAGCAGTTGCTTGAAAAATCTATTTTCAAAGGAAATCCTGCGGTAATTCCCTGCGGCGTTGATCTTAGTTTATTCAAACCCTTGCAGATGAAGGAATGTAGAGATAAACTTGGACTTGAAACTTCGAAAAAATACATCCTGTTTTCATCTGCGTTCAATAATCCTGTAAAAAACTATCCTTTGCTCTCTGAGACTCTGAAACTCTGGAAAGGCGAAGCTCCTGAAGTGCTGGAATTAAAAAATATTTCTCGCGAGGAAGTCCCACTATATATGAACGCAGCAAACGTCTGTGTTTTATGCTCTTTCACTGAAGGTTCGCCTCAATTTATTAAAGAAGCAATGGCTTGTAATAGACCAATTGTTTCCACTAACGTGGGAGATGTTCTCGAGCTCTTTGGAGAATCGGTGAACTGCGAAATCACTACATTTGATGCCCAAATTCTTTGTGAAAAGATTGCAAAACTGATTGATGAATCTAAATCGAACGGTCGTTCACGCATGTTAAACTATGAACAAGGAATGATTGCCGAAAAGATCTTAGCTATTTACCGCGAAAACAAGAAAAAAGCAAGTTGAAGGAATGTAAACTAGGCATCTGGAATGAAACTCTACCAGGTTTCACTTTAGATGAATCAGGGGTATCTAATTATGCCAGAATACAAGAGGCTTTAATGAATGATTTTCCTTTGGGAGAAGGCGGTACAAAAGAATGGGATAAAATAATTGAAAACATAAAGTCATCGGCCGTAGGCAAAAAATACGATTGCATTATTGGCATTTCTGGTGGCACAGATAGCTCATATCTACTTCATCTTGCCAAAAAATGGGGACTCAGACCTCTAGCAGTGAACCTCGATAATGGCTGGAATTCAGATATTGCTGTTAGGAATATCCATAAGATGACGAGTCAGCTTAACATTGACCTTGAAACCTATGTGATTGATTATGAGGAAATGAAAGACATCCTCAGATCCTATTTATTAGCCGGTTTGCCTTGGCTAGACAACCCTACCGATCAGGCAATTAAAGCGATACTTTATACATATGCGCGGAAGGAAGGCGTAAAAACTGTGATTATTGGAACCGATTTTCGCTCAGAGGGGAAACAGCCATCTGAATGGACTTACGGCGATTACAAGCAGCTTTCTTTTGTGCATAAGACTTTTGGGAAGGTAAAGCGTAAAACGTATCCCGAAAATATGCTACTAAAGACAATCTGGGCGGCATACATCAGGAAAATCAGACTTATTTCTCCGTTCAATTATATAGCATACGATAAAAAAGCTGCTCAGGAGTTTCTTGAAAAAAATTACGACTGGAAATATTACGGAGAGCATCACCACGAGAACCTATTTACCAAATGGGTGATAAGTTATTGGATGTACGAAAAGTTCAATATCGACAAGCGAATCATCACCTATTCGGCTCAAGTGCTCAATGGAACTTTAAATAGAGAAGAAGCCTTGCAAATTGTATCACATCAACCTTATAAAGCTGAATCTATTGGTTCGGAAACAGCTTACGTTTTGAAAAAACTGGGCTTAAGCGAAACAGAATTCAAGCAGGCTTGGGAAATGCCTAGTAAAACATTTAGAGATTATCCTTCCTATTTCGATATGATTCATCGCTTTGCTGGACCCATCAAAGTGCTTGCACGCCTTGTTCTAAAGACTAAACCCAAGTTGTTTTACGAACTTGAAAATAGGAAGTAATCGTTAAGTAGTCCAGATTTCATTTCATCTTTTAGAATAGGTTTAATGTATCTCGAGAACTTATAATTGACTTATTTTGCTCTCGAAAATTTGGATCAACCTACGAAGCATTGAGTAAATATGAATAATACCGGCGAAAAGATTACGATTGTTGATTACGGAATGGGGAATATTCGTTCTGTTCAGCGAAAGTTTTTGGAGCTAGGTTACCAGGCCGAATCGGTTGATAATTACGAAGCTGTCATGAAGGCTGAAAAGCTAGTTTTGCCTGGTGTTGGTCATTTCGCCAATGGGGTAAAAAACTTGAAATCGAGAGGTTTGTGGGATGCTGTAAATGAAAAGGTGATTGATCAAAAGACACCTGTTTTAGGAATTTGTCTTGGCTTACAGCTTATGGCAAAACACAGTGAAGAAGGTGATGTAGAAGGTTTCGGTTGGCTTGATGCAGAAGTGGTGCATTTTGATGTGAAGGATAAGCTAAAATTCAAAGTTCCACATATCGGCTGGAATAGTGCAATAGCAAGTAAAACAAATGCTTTTACCAAAGACTTAAATCCCGAAAACCTCTATTACTTCGTGCATTCGTATCATTTGGTTTGTCGCATTGAAGCCGAAATTCTTGGAGTCACCAATTATGAATATGATTTTCATTCTATTGCTGGCAGAGATCACATTATCGGTGTGCAATTTCATCCTGAAAAAAGCCACGAAGCTGCCAATGATTTAATAAATAAATTTGCCCTATTTAAGCGTGTTTAGACCTAGAATTATTCCCGTATTACTTCTTAAAAATCTAGGATTAGTTAAAACTATTCAATTTAAAAATCCAAGATATATCGGAGACCCAATCAATGCCGTGAAGCTCTTCAACGATATGAAGGCCGATGAATTGGTATTTCTCGACATTATGGCTCATGCCGAAGGCAGACCTATTTCTGCAGATTTTGTGAAGGCTGTTGGAGATGAAGCAAGAATGCCATTTGCCGCTGGTGGCGGGATTTCTACAATTTCTCAAATTGAACAAATTCTCAAAGCTGGGGCAGAACGGGTTGTTTTAAACTCAGCGGCAGCTGAAAAAAAAGGTTTTGTTCAGGAAGCTGCCAAGGCTTTCGGAAGTTCAACAATTGCCGTTTCTATTGACGTAAAAAAGAAGTTTCTAGGCAAACAGCAGGTGTACATTAAGGGTGGGAAGCTTGCTACTGGGTTAGATCCTGTTTCGTATGCCAAGCAAATGGAATCAGAAGGAGCAGGTGAGCTTTTTGTGACTTCAATCGAGATGGAAGGCACGATGCAAGGCTATGATTTCGAGCTTATTAAGAATATTTCTCACGCTGTTACAATTCCAGTAATTGCCAACGGTGGTGCAGGAAATTTCGATCATTTTAATAAAGCTGTGAATGAATGCTACGCCTCTGCCGTTGCAGCCGGTTCGCGATTCGTTTATCATGGTCCCCGAAATGCCGTCTTGATAAATTATCCGAATGAGCAAGAAATTAAAAGCATTTTCGGCTGATGAAAATTCTCATAGATATCGGTCACCCAGCTCATGTGCACTATTTCAGGAATTTTTACTTTAAAATGCTTGAAAGAGGACATGAGATTCTCATCACATCAAGAGATAAAGAAGTTTGCTTCGCATTGCTAAATGCATATAAAATTCCATATAAATCACGTGGAAAAGGTAAAGGTTCTATTACCGGCAAAATGCTGTATATGCTTTACGCAGATTGGTTTATACTTCGTCACGCTCTGAAATTTAAGCCTGATCTGTTTTTGTCATTTGCGTCTCCTTACGCTGCACAGGCATCGTTTCTATATCGAAAACCCCATTTAGCACTTGATGATACAGAGCATGCGAAATCTTCAAGGTCATTTTATTTACCTTTTACCAAAACTGTTTTAACGCCCGAATGCTATCTAACAGATCTTGGCGAGAAGCAATTGAGGAAGCCTTTCTATGCTGAATTTGCCTATTTGCATAGGGATATTTTTAAACCGGATAAAGATTTTGCTTATTCATTATTAGGCTTGCAGCCGGATGAGAAATTCGTGCTACTCCGTTTTATTTCATGGAGTGCTGCGCACGATAGAGGACATTCTGGAATTCCGAATTCAATGAAAATGGATTTAATTAAGTCATTTACTGGCAAGGGCTTCAAGGTTTTCATCTCATCGGAGTCGGAGTTAAATGAGGAATTCGCTGAATATCGTTTAACTATTTCACCTGAAAATATTCATTATATACTAGCTGCTGCTCAGTGCTTTGTGGGAGAAAGTGGCACGATGTCGAACGAAGCATGTATTCTAGGAACACCTGCATTTTTGATAAATTCATTGGATGCTGGAGTATTTAGAGATGAGGTTTCAAGAGGTTTACTCTTTCATCTTAAGAAGCCAGATGGCATGATTGAATTTATTCACGAGAAGATTGAGAATGACGGCTTTTGGACAAATTATTCTGAAAATGTTGAAAAATTACATGCAGAAATGATTGATTTGACAGATTTCCTTGTAAATTTTACTGAAAATAAGTTGAAATAACCTCAACTTTGGGCGAAATTTGACCCCAAGGCGGATATTCTTGGGCGATAATTCAAGAGTAGAAATGATATTTGCTTCATAGAACAGCATGAAAACTGGCATAAACGCTTATATTGAACAAAAGAAGCTAATTTCATAATGGGAATCGTTCCACGAAATTTTTTATCTCTCTGAATGAAGCAAAAAATTGAATTAATTGTAGGCGTTTCAGACAAAAAATCTCAGATGAAAATTATTTCAGTGGTTGGGGCAAGGCCTAATTTAATGAAAATTGCTGCTTTTGCTGAAGCTATAAAACTTCATAATGATGGTGGAAAAATGCCTAAAATTCATCATATCTTGATTCATACAGGTCAACATTACGATGAACGAATGACTGATACATTTTTCAGGTCATTATCTATTCCTGAACCAGACGTAAATCTTCAAATCGGTTCGGGCACACATGCCGAACAGGTTGGAAATACCATGATTGCTTTTGAAAAAGTGTTGATGGAAGAAAAACCTGATTGGGTGGTGGTTCCCGGTGATGTAAATGCAACTCTTGCATGCTCAATTGCAGCAGCTAAATTGCAAATTAAAGTCTGTCATATTGAAGCTGGACTGAGATCAAATGATAACAGAATGCCCGAGGAAATTAACCGAATTATTACCGACAGAATTTCGTCCCTATTATTAACTCCCGATCGTTTGGCAACTGAGAATTTGCTTGAGGAAGGTATCGAAAAAGAAAAGATTGCGTTTACTGGCAATATCATGATTGATACCTTGATGAGGCATATTGATAAAGCTAAGTCCTTAAATAGAAACGAAGTAATTCTTCAAAATGAAATTGTTAAAAAGGACTTACTTCCTGAAAACTTCGTTCTGATTACATTGCACAGGCCATCAAATGTTGACGATTCTGAAGCTTTAGAAAGAATTACATTTTGGATTCAAAACACCTTAAGTGCTAATAAAACCGTTATCTGGGTTATTCATCCAAGAACGGCTAGTCAACTTAAAAAGCTTTTGCTCTGGGAAAAGCTAAGTGAAACCAAAAATTTGCTGCTACTCCATCCTTTAGATTATCACCATATGCTGAAGCTTAGTTCAGAAAGCGATTTGATAATTACCGACAGTGGTGGTTTGCAGGAAGAAGCAACCGTTTTAGGAAAAGCTTGCATTGTTATTAGACCTAACACCGAAAGGCCAATCACTCTTTTTAAGAATGGCGGTAGTTGTATTCTTGTAAAGAATGATGCAAATAGCCTTGATGAAGCAATGGAATTTTTTACATCTAACCCAATAAAACCTTCATTACCAGAAAAGTGGGATGGCAAAACTGCTGAAAGATGCCTGAATGCAATAATCTCTTTCAAAAAAGAAACTGCTTATGCTTAAGGAGATCACATATCAAGCTCCTAATTCTGCAGAAGCATACTTCTCGGAGTTTCTTCAACTTCATCATCCTGTAACCTTTGTTAATTATTCTGTAGTAGGTGAAAATGCTTTGCCTTCCGAAGGAACTGAGGTAAATAATATCATTAATTTCTCTCTGGTTAATGACATAAGATATATCAATAAATACTTCCAAAAAGTTAATCAGAAGTTAGAACAAGGCGATTATTTCTGTGGCTGTTTGGAAACTTTTTCTGCTAAGCAGAGCAAACAGAATTTTGGCAAGGTGCCGATTTTAAAGAAGGCATTAAGTTTCTTCGACTTTGTGGTACACAGGGTTTTTCCAAAAATTAAAGGCATTAAGTATGTTTATTTTTCAGTGACTAAAGGCCAAAGTCGACTACTATCTAAGGCTGAAGTCTTTGGAAGACTGGTTTGTTGCGGCTTTGAAATAGTTGATTATAAAGACATTGATGAGATAATTTACTTTGTTGCGAAAAAAGCTTCTGAACCAAAAGAGGATATAAAACCAAGCTATGGTCCGATTTTCAAAATGGCGAGAATTGGAAAAGACGGGAAGGTATTCTTTGTATATAAGTTTAGGACCATGCATCCGTATTCTGAATATTTGCAAGATTTTGTATTACAAAGTAATGGTTACGCTTCCAGCGGAAAGCCAGCCAAAGATTTTAGGCTAACTCCTTGGGGAAAATTCTTGAGACGATATTGGCTTGATGAACTTCCTCAGTTGTTAAATGTGATGAAAGGTGAAATGAAATTAGTTGGTGTTAGACCTGTGAGTTCACGCTACTTCCAAGATATACCAACTGATCTTCAGAAGCTTAGACTTACTCAGAAGCCCGGTTGTATTCCGCCATATCTAGCTTTAGGATTAAAATCGAACGTTCATGATGTTCAGAGAGCCGAAAGAGAATACCTCGAAGAAAAGATTAAAAAACCCTATTCGACTGACTTTCGCTACTTTTATAAAGCATTATATCATATTATCATCAAAAAAAAGAGAAGCGCGTGATTCTAATTTGCCCATATAATTTTACTTTGTTTTCTATATGAGGATAAAAGAAGGTTTTTTAATAAGCAGATATATCACAATTGCTTTGTTGTTTTGCTTTATCATTTTTCAAAGCTCATGCAGGTCCAGAAAGAGTTTCGTTTACTTTCAGGGCGATATGAAAACCGATGCGGTTGAGCCATATAGTCAACTTATCCGAGCTAATGATTTATTATCAATTCAAGTTTCGTCATCAAATCCAGAATTATCCATTCCCTTTAATCCATACTCTTCCTTATCGGGAAATCAGCCAGCCGGCTACTTAAACGGTATTGCTAGTCCTTTAGGTTATTTGGTTAACCCTTCGGGCGAAATAAACTTCCCCTATCTAGGGAAAATTAAAGTGAGTGATAGAACACGTGAGGAAATAACCGCCGAACTCCAAGAAAGCCTTGCTAAATACCTATCAGAACCAATTGTTTACATAAGAATTCTCAATTTTAAAGTCACCGTTCTTGGTGATGTTGGAAACCCAGGCACATTTAATATTCCAAATGAGAAAATCAGTTTTCTTGAAGCTGTTGGACTAGCTGGTGATTTGAATAATTCAGCTCTTAGAGATAATATCCTTCTTATAAGAACAACTCAAGGCAAAACAGAAACCTTTCGAATAGATCTTACCAAGCAGAATATTTTTACTTCAAATACTTACTATTTACAGCAGGGCGACATCATTTATGTTGAAGCTAATAGCGCACAAAGAAATGCTGCGTCAATAAATAACAGACTCAGCATTGTTATATCTGTGGTTACTTTGGCAATCACAACACTAACCTTATTAATTAAATAATTGAAAACTCAACATACTGATTTCGAGAGGGATGTAGATTCTTTCAGAACCGAAATAAATCTGAAAGAGGTGCTTTGGAAATATCTGAGCAAATGGCCTTGGATATTGCTAAGTGTTGCCCTTGCTCTAGTATTATGTTACAATTACTTAAGATATACTCAACCATTATATGAGGCTACATCAACAATATTAATCCGAGATCCTTCTAAAGGTCAGGCCGTTGACGAGCTTAGTACTTTTTCGGATTTAGGAATTATTAATGCCAAGAATAACCTCGAAAACGAAATAGAAATACTAAAGTCGAGAACCCTCATGAGAAGGGTTTGCATGCAGCTTCAATTGAATATCTCTTATTCTGTTGAAAGGTCGCCGCTACCGCTCGAATTGTATCAGGCGTCGCCTATTATTATAAAGCCTAAAAAGAATGATTCATTGCTTTTCGAATCATCAAACTCTTTCGATTATATACCAGGAAATAAAGGCTCTTTCAAGCTTAGATACAGAGGTGAAGAGAGTACTTTTCTGTTTGGTGAATTTATTGACTTGGGCTTTGGGGAGTTTCAAATTTTAGAAAAGCCTGAACAAGTTCTATACTCGAATAAGACCATCCAAATTGCAATAAGTCCGATTGATAATGTAGCGAGTTCTTATGCCAAAAAGCTTACTATAGAGACGGTTAATGCAAAGTCGAATGTTATTCGGATGCGCATGCGCGATGCCGTTGTTATTAGAGCTAAGCAGGTGCTAAATGCCTTAACTCTTCAGTACAAGCTGGATGCAATAAGTGATAAAAACCAAGCTAGTATTAACACAGCCGAGTTTATTAGCGAAAGAATATCCTTTATAACGGAAGAGCTCTCTGCATTAGAAGGAAATGCAGAGGAATTTAAAAGACGAAATAATCTCGTAGATATCCCTTCAGAAACATCTATTTACCTCAGCACTGAATCTGATTATTCAAAGTTGCTCATTGAAACCAGCATTCAACATCAACTTAGTTTATATTTCCTAAACTACTTAAAGTCGAGCAGGCAAGCTACTGAGCTACTTCCAGCAGATTTAGGACTTGCCGATGAAACTGTTTCAACAATGGTTGAATACTACAATGAAGCAGTTTTAAAAAGAAATAGAATTCTTAAAGGCGCTGGACCTGACAATCCACAAGCCTTTCAGCTGAAGGAACAGTTGGAGTCTATTATGGAAAACATTAAATCCTCGGTGAGGAATTATGTTGAAATACTAGATTTAAAACTAAAGGAGCTCAAAACTCAACAAGGGACTCTAGCTGGAAAAATCTCTGAAATTCCTCGCAAAGAAAGAGAATACAGAGAAATTGAAAGGCAACAAACCATCAAGGAACAGCTGTATTTGTATCTTTTGCAAAAGAGAGAAGAAACGGCACTTGCTTTATCTGTTTCTGTTTCTAATGCCAAAGTAATTGATGAAGCTTTTAGCTCTGGGTCAATAATTTCTCCCAACAAAATCTTTCTCTTATTAATTGCCCTTTTTGCAGGAATTTTATTGCCAATTATTATTATTTATGTTATTGACCTATTCGATACAAAAGTAATTGATAGCAAGGCTCTTAAGGAATTAAATGTGCCATATATTGGAGAAATCCCTTCGCTTAAAAACAATAAAAAATCAGTCGCAATTGCAGGTGATAAATCCTATTTCTCAGAGGCATTTAGGTTAATTAGGACCAATATTTCTTTTCTATTTAAAGACAGAATCGAAGGAGGTAAAGTCATATTTATTACCTCTAGTCTTGCTCGTGAGGGGAAAACATTTGTTTCCATCAACCTTGCAGCAGTTACTGCGGCAGCAGATAAGAAAGTGCTGTTGGTAGGTTTGGATTTGAGGCGTCAAAAGTTGCTTCAATACTTAAATCTGCCTACCCAAAAAGGGATATCTAATTTTTTAATTGATTATAATTCAAAGATTGAAGACTTTATAATCCCTTTCCCTGAAAACTCGAGTATACACATCCTCCCATCGGGAGACATCCCCCCTAACCCTTCTGAATTACTGATGAAAGATAGGCTGAAAGATGTTTTCGATTTTGCCAGGAAAAACTATGATTATGTAATTGTAGATACCGCTCCCGCGGGATTGGTAACTGATACTGTTTTAACTGCGCATCATGCTGATAGTGTTATATATATTATTCGGGCCAACCAAACGGAAAAAAGTACACTAAGCACTCCGCTTAAATTCTACAACGAAAACAAGCTGCCAAATCTGGCATTTCTGTTAAACGATGTTTCTAATTTCTCCTTAGGAGGATATCCTTATGCCTACGATTACAGCTACAGTGATATGAAATGGCCTTGGTGGAAGCGGTTCTGGATGAAGCTGTTTTAAATCTCTTATTCTGAAAACTTAGGACTTATCACCTGGTTTATTTACGACAGATTTTACCTGCTGAATAGTCGATTTAACATCTTCTATATTTATAAATCTCAGAAGAAATGGGATACTTATAAAAGCCAGGCAGAACGGCAGTTTCCAAATTCCAAAATGCCTTCCAGCCTCAATATCCATCATTGGAAAAACAACGGAGGCAGCTAAAGTGATTCCGACAAAGATGTACAACTTTGTTCTTGAAAACCCTGCATTGAAATGCTTCCGAGATAAGTAATCTGCAAGAATGAAATAGGTCATGGTTGCCATTAAGGTGGTTATAGCGGCTCCAATGAAACCATACTTTGGGATGAAAATGAAATTTAATCCAGCGTTTACCGAAGCTGCAGCAAGTGTAACCCAAGTGTAGAACCACGTTTTTTTAGCAATAGAAATACCTTGCGGAACCACCTCAACCATTTGAGCAAACATCATTGAAACCGTCAGAAAAGGAATTGCAACAATGCCGGGCAAGTAATCTTCAGTTGTCACGAAACCAACTATTTCGTAAGCAAAAGCTGAAATAAACACGACGAACAATGAAACAATACTCATATACAAGTAGAGTACTTTCTGCATGAATTGCTTGCTTTTGGGTTTTTCCTCCGTTTTTTCCTTATTGAAAATTTCATAGAATAACGCTCCAAAACTCATCTGCACAGCAAGGTTAAGCAAGCCAATAGGTTGAGAAAAAGTAGCTCCTATGGAATAGAAACCTGCTTGAGTCAAATCGCGGTAATGAATAATGAAAAACCTGTCGGAAAGCTGATAAACCCAAACCGCAAGTCCGGCCCAGATTAAAGGAAAACCAAAACTGAGCATCTCGGCAGCCCAAGTTTTATTGAACTTGAATGTATATTGTTTTGATGCGAAACTGTAATAAGAAAAAATGACAACTACTGCCGTGCTGATGAGTGTAGCAAGTTGAGCCCCATTTACACCAAGCTGATAATGCACAACGAGCAAAATTCCACATGCAATGTTGAGTAATGACTTTAGAATAGTCATCAAATTATAGCCCCAGGCATTCCGTTTTAGACGATATACCATTTCTTGCTCGCTAAGCAGCATTGAAAACGGAATTTGAATAAAACCGATAAGTATGGCTGATGCATACTCCTCAGTGCCAAAGAGGGCTCTTGAAAGTGGCCAAGCAAAAAAGCAAAGAATGATTGACGGAATAACGACTAGCAACCTCAGAATAAAGACAGTAAAAAGGATGGAACCTCTCTCTTTTTCATCTTCCGGCTTGAAATAGAAGAAGCTCACCGCTGAGTTCAATCCCATATTAAAGAACACGATCAGGAAAAGAACACCAGAAGCTATTGTATCAAGAATTCCAAACTGTTCGGGCGAGAGCGCTCTCGTGTAGACGGGCAATAGCAGAAACCCAATGAACTTCTTGAGCCCTTTACCTAAACCGTAAATAATTGTATCCTTTGAAAACTGCTTTATCAACGACATACCGAATCAATTGCACGTAAATAATCAGATTCCGTTTGAGCTGAAATGGAGCTCCAGGCATATTGCTTCAATGCTGTTTCGCGCGTTTCTGTAAAGGTAATTTGGCCCGATAAAATCTCTCGAATAGCCTGTTTTAGTTCACCTTCGGTGGAAGTAAAAATCCCGACAGATTCAAGACCTGCCTCAGGGAAACATTTCATGGTGCTACCAACAACTGGCGTATTGCAAAACATCGCCTGAACAGGCAACATACCAATACCTCCAAAAACATGGGCAGTATCTAGGAGTGGCAAGGAATACACATCGGCTGCACTCAGCCAAATACCTACTTCATTCTGAGGAATCATTCCTGTTAGAACAGCCCCTGAATCCTTAGCCATCTTATATAAAGGGTCATTTTCACTACAGCCTCCAATGAGTAAGCCAAGGTTTGGGAATTCATCCTTAAGCTTAAGAAATACAGAAATAAGCATATCTGCTCTCTTGGAAGCATTTAGTCGACCAATGAACAATAGGTAAGATGCTTCAGGATTCAGATTCAACAACTTCCGCGCAGCTTGCTTGTCTATCGCCTTAAATAATTCTGAATCTACACCCGTAGTTCTCACCTTGAACTGATCTTGAGCAATAGGTAAATATTTTGCAGCTTCCTCATCCAACAAATAAAGCATCGAGGTATTTTCGAAAGCCCTTTTTTCAATAATCGACCAGAATCTCCAGTATAAACTTTTTAGTCCTGATGTGTGATTAATCTTATGCTTCGCAGGACTTTCGCCATGATGTTGTACAAAGACGGGACACGATTTTCCGACTCTACTGATTTGATAATGCAGCAAATGATCGAAACTTGAAACGTTGAAAACTGTCTTAGGTTGATCCTTAGTAAACCTGCGGACATGTTTCATCATCGACCTTGAAACAAAACCGAGCCTGCCAAGCTTCTTCGCAGGAAAAATGATGTGTTTCACAACTTCGTGCTCCATCGAACTTACCTCTTCGGCATACGAATCAGCTTTCCAGCATTGAACATCCCACTCTGGAAATTCTTTTTTGAATTTTCGTGCATAAAGGCTTCCGAAACCGTAGGTATAATGAGCTATTCCATCGACCGGTCGGTTCTTATATTTAGAATCCGAAAAATTATAATCGACATAAATAACAGAATAGCCCATCTATTTTCTATTCAACAGTGAACGTTTAATTGCGATGATTCTCTTAAAAATTGCCTTATCTGCCTTCTTCACATAATCTGGCCATTGCGATTTAAAATCGGCATATTTTTTAGGTGGTGATGACATTATTTCTTCAAACTCCTTCACTGAAATCTGGAGCTTTTTTGCAAGAAATTCAATGTCGGCTTTTATTGTATTTTCGTTGAAAGGACTCTTTTTCAATAGCTCCAGAGCATCATTCCGTTCCATCTGTCCAGAGAGAATAAGTGAACTATAATGCGCTTTTCGTTTATCGAAATTGAATTTCTCAGGAAGAATATAACTTTGAAAAATCTTGGTGTAAGTAGATTCGAAATGTTTCCCCCCGTAATCGCGCCAGCTAGTTTCTTCTAATAGAATCTTCTTCGCTTCTTCTTTATTGTAGGAGAGGTAGTTTAAAATATTGTATAGCTTCTGTCGCCTTATGCGGTTGTACCACAACAACTTCCAAACAGAATAATGCGGATAATTTTTAAGCTTTTTCTTTCCATAAGCTTTGTGCACATTTTTGATATAGGTCCAGTCCATGTGACCTTGCGACCAAGCTTGAGGAAGAATTGCTTCGGATGAAAAATTGACGCCCCAAATAACTGGAACACCTTCTTTATCAGCAACAGACCTCATGAGTGCAACAATGGCATGGTCACTCGGAATTTCAGAATCGGGAGTTGAAGCTTTGAGAAAGGCTAGTTGAAGATCTAAGAACGACTCCCAGTCGAGAACATACGTATGAAGTTCTATACCAAGCTTTTGCAATAAGTTTCGAATATTTGAAACTGCCAGTTCAGAATTCCAACCATTATCAAGGTGAACAGCTAAAGGCCTGAGGCCTAATTGACAAACTAAGTAAGCTACGTAAGAGCTATCAACACCTCCGCTAACTCCGATTACACAATCGTAGGACTTATTCTTTCCCGCTTTCTTGCAGTCTCTAACCATCTTTTCGAGAAGACCTTTGCCTTCTTCTACACTTGGCACAAAGGCTGCTTTTCTTTGAGGATAGCCCTGACAATGAGAGCAAACCCCTTCAGAATTAAATGAAATATCAGGATCACTTGAATCCATTACACAATTTACACAGAGCCGAAATTCTGAGGACTGATTGTCGGGATTCATCAATAAAATAAGGCTTTATAAACTAACTTCATCTTTCAATAAAGGATGAGGCCAAAGATAGCCTTAAAAATTATTCTTAAAGTGAAAACAGCTTAACAAAATGGCTAGGAAACCCGACAGTTAGAACTGCACAAAAGAGCTCAATCTAATATTTTTAAGCCTCAGATGTATTCGTATTTACCTTATTGAAAGATCTTGTTATTGGTCAACCTACATTATTAAATCCAAACCACTATTTACGGTTTTGTTGCCAACTGATTTACTACCCCTCTCTTATATATTTTCTCGCCAGTCTTACCCTTCCATTCCACGTGAGTGCCTATTTCACCATAAAGCAAACGTTTTTCTTTTATTTCAACGTGATTATACATAGGCTCTAAAAGCACATTTGCATTTTTATCAAACAGTCCATATAACACGCCCGTTGTACCAACATATGCACCCTCAACTTTTGTGAGATTATAAAAATAAGGCTTCACAATCCATTCACCATCCATATCAATGCAACCCCAAGCATCCTTCGTCTTAACCCATGCCTTTCCTTGCTCAAACGGTAATGCTTTTTGATAAAACTTCGAAAATGCATTGTCGCCTTTCACATTTAGATAAAAATACATTTGCCTCAGCCTATCGTAGGAAAGAATATACCCATCTGAAAAATCCCCAATAAGCCTTTCTTGGGTTGAAAAAACAAGGTTTCCTGAAGGATCAACAAGACAATTTCCTTTCCCATCATTTCCAATAAAGTAGCCTTGATTTGTAGTTCTTACTGATCTAAAAACCTGGTCTCCGATATGTTTCAAACTAGTATCCGCGACTATCCAACCTTTTTTATTTCTTAGAGCGAAAATCCCATCATTTGTTTTACTTATGTGTGTATACCTTTTCACTCTCTTCTCTTTGGTTGAAGCATGTTTCAAGTAAAGTTTTTTACCCTTATCAAGAGATAAGAGATCATCTCCCAAATATTGAATTCGATCATATTTTATTTCTGTTAGCTGCTCTCCTTCTATGTTTAACAAACCCCATTTTGAGCCTTTTTTCACTAGTACAAATTCACTATCCTTCAATTGTTTCATTCTCACGAAACCTTCTTCGTGAATAGCAATACCTTCTGTATTTGTTAAAAACCAACGTTTTCCATCATAGGCCATAAACCTTCCATCGCATAGTGGCTTCATGTTTTTCCATGGCAGAGCTTCGCTTAAAGTGCCTTGTGTGTTCAGGAAATACCATTTCCCTCGTTCTTTCACGAGAGCTTTTCCGTGGCAGAAATCATAGGCTTTTAGGAAATGTTTTGAGTGAAAAGGAGTTCCATTCTCAGTATAATACTTCCATTTTGAATCAGTTCTTACTGGGATAATTCCATCCTTCAACTCTCCCATTTTCTGGGCATCACCAAATAATACTTGATTTCTTTTATCATCAAAAAAGCCAAGAGCAGAGGACGTTTTTATAAAAACATTTTCCCCGTCATACCGAAGTATATTATTACCGATTTCGGTTGAAAAAATATCATTGTCAGGAGTAATCAGATTATAATTCGAATCAGCTTTAATCACTTTGTATAAGGTATCATTATCCACAATGGTTCTTTCAATATTGGCATAAACAAATGGCAGCTCAACTGATCCCTGCTGGCTAAGCAGGCCATACTTTTTGCTTTTGAATTCTTGAGCTATCATCAAACCATCTTTATACTTCTCAGCTTTTGAATACTCAATTGTTGGAAATGACTCTCCCGGATATAAGTAAACCCATCGTTCAATGTCATATTTACCCCAACTCCAGCTGTAATACTTGCTGCTGCTGTACCTATCAAATGCGGGATTTAAGATTCTGCTGAACAACTCTTGCTGATTAAAAATTCTATCCTCAATATCATTAGCCCGCCTTGGTAAGCCATTGCTTAAGAGAGCTCTTATTGGGTAAGAATTTGAGTGCTCAACCCATGCATAAGTTGGTGTATAAATATCTCTCGAGGGAATAACCTGCTTGAATTTAACCTGTTCAGTAATCCCGAAAAAAAGAGGGCTTTTAACACTACCCGTGACAAAAACATCCAGGTAAATTGGCTTCACAAGTAATTGCCCACTTTCATTATCCACGAGTCCAGCTCTTGCGCCAATTGTCATGTAATTTCTTAAGAAATAGAACTCTTTTTCAATAATTTTCAAATAAACATGGGTGTAATTGTAATTAGGATTTTTACGTATGTAATCATAAACGGGGTTAATAACGATTTTACCGTCGGCTCTTTTAAGACCCCACTTTCTGCTTTTCTCATCCATAAACCATATCGATTCAGGATCTGACATAGCCTGGCCTTCCGCCATTCTAGAGATTACCCGCGATTTATCTCTAAAGCCATTTACCTTAAGTTGAACTACATTATCAAAGCTGTGCTTGGAAGCAATTTGTCCGTTTTCGGTGATGGATAAGGAAGTCATTGTAGTTCCGTCGAAGTACTTCACCTTGTTTCCAAATATTTCGGGCTTATGCATATCCGTTAGCAAGACATTTCCCAAAGAATTCATCAGGATCCATTCATTATCCTTTTCAAGAACCCAAGCAGGAGAAGAGAGCCTTTGGATATTTAAAAAGGAGTCTTTTGATAGGGCTTTTCCATTTTTAGTATACAGCCTCCAACTATCATTTTGTTGAACTAAATAGACACCTTGTTCAAAATGAATGTTGGTAAAGCAAGGGTCAAATACAACTCTATTATCAGCATCAATAATTCCTTTTCCTGTATCACTCTGAATAATTGCCAAATCATTTTTCAGCTCAATTTGAGTGAAAATTTCAGAACTCCATTGGTTGATTTTTCGGTTATATAACGAGAAACCGCGCTCATCCTGCATCACCAAAAAACATGAATTACTATCTGAAAGTTCTTCCCAATTGCTTGGAATAAGCCAATCACTCTTTTCTAAATCATACATACCAGTTTTTGAAGCTTCACCAACCCAAACTTGAAGCAGACCATTATTTTGACTACCTATAGAATTGTAGATAGGAGGCAAAATTGTCCTGCCATTCAAATCTAGAAGTCCATATTTATTGCACGATAAAATAGTAAAGCCAAGCTCTTTGAAATTTGAGATTTCATCATACACCGGAGGGGTAATAATGCCTTTAGCTATGTGACCTAATCCACAACTATCGCCAGAATAATATCTAAAATAACCCTCTCCCAATGCATTAATATTGGTGAACTTGTCTGGAAAAATTAATTTTCCTTTTTCTGAAATCAGGTATTTTCCTTCGTTTGAGCGTATAATTAGAATGCTGTCGTTAAAGCTTTCAGGAATTCCAGAAATTGGTAAAGGTGGTTTTAGCCCCTTTCGGGTGATGAATTGCCAATGCCCGTCTTTTTTCACTTTGCCGTATCTGGCCGTGCCCCAATACAAAGCAGCTTCAAACTCACAGGGAAACACTTGAACGCCTTTGGTATTGATGAAGCCCCACTTTCCATTCTCATTTATTGGTAAAAGCGTGTCGGGTGTTTGCGCAAACAGAAATCCACTGAGGCAAGTAAATAAAACGGTCAGGCCTCTTAATAGCACTTGGAAGCAGCCATTCATAGCTTAAATTCTTTTTAGCAATTCTGAAAAATCCTCAGGTGTTTCTATACGTTGGCCAAATTGATATAAGTCAAGCCTAGCCAATTCGTTACCATTTTGTGTTTGAGTTGCAAGACTCATCAATTGTTGATTGGTTGCATAGGCTACGTATCCATCTCCAAGTACAAAAACCAAGCGGCTGTTTCGAGTTCGATCTATTTTGAAACTGTTCGAATATTGCGAAACAGCTGAATTATCATTGCTAATAACATAATATAATGGAATCGTTTTTAGCTCTTCTCCATTCAAAATGAACTTAGGCTTTAGCGCCAAAGGCTCTTTGAATTTTATTGCTCGATCGCAATTGTAGACCCCAAAACCACTAACACTTAGATTGCGTTGGAAATTGCTTAGGCTCTCCATTCTCAATCGCACATTTTGCATTGCCAAAGCCCTGGCTTTTTCTTCTTCTTCAAGAGCTATTGCATATTTCTTTTCCAGCCTTCTTCGCTCTTCTTTGCTTACAACTGGTTGCACTTTAACTTCTTTCGACTCTTCTCCTCTCATTAATTTCAAGCTAAAATCATTGATTCCAGCGCCATTACTAATCAAATCAATATACTCCCAGTTTGAATTCACTATCTCATCAGCACTTTCTGTTGATTCTACTTGCCATGCTAGACCATAGAAATCTTTAAGCTGTGAGTATTTTCGGTAATCGATATTTAAGTCAAGAACAACTGCTCCTTCTTTAGCAAATGTTGGCACGTTCGAGGTAAACTTGGAAGCTTTGATTTGCTCAATTGTATCAGCTAATGCTTTTTTATCTTGATTTATGGATGCGTCAGTCGTTCCAATTTTTTCCCAATTAGCGGTTTTAGGATCTAATTGAAAAAAGTCGTAATCGCTTTCATCTGTTTTCGATGCAAGCTCCACTTCGATTGACTTTCCACTTGCGACTTCAATTGAGTTTCCATTGCAGGTGCCGTCAATTCTGAACATTCCGGCACTTTCAAAAGGAACAGATTCACCATTTTGCTCATAATGCATGGTTATTCCGCTAAGAAAAATTTCAGCTGCAGAATGAAACTCTTGCATTTCAATCTTAACTGGTTCTTTTATCAAATTCCCTTTGGTGTCAACAAAAGCATCTTTCGGAATTTTTACTACTGTTCCAGTTTTCAATTGAAATTCTCCTCCAGAATCTGGGTTTATTGTTAACACATCAATATGTGTTTCTATTTGCTTTATAGGCTTATCTATTGCCTTTTCTTGCCGATTAAAACTCTTGCTTATTTGCTTGCGGGAATCACATCCGCTACCCAATAAAACGACAGCTGCTAAAACTCCATTTACTAACCGATTTTTCATGATTACAGAGATTAAAAGTGAATGGAAAGATTCTACATCGGCAAATTATTTAGCTAAATAGTGTTCAAATTAGGGAATAGTTATTCCTGTCTGCACAAGCAGATAGTCTTGATAATTAAGTAATTATTGAATTGATTTCTAGAATAACTGCAAAACAGATATGCTTGGTATGTGATAAGTTAAATTTTCTTAAAGTCCACAAGAGTCCAATCCTTTAGCCTTTGCAAACTGGTTGTTATTACAAAGGTGTAGCCGGTTAAACTCATCAAAGTTTCAGTAAGTATTATTATGATAACACTATTTGAGCATGAGGATTAGCCGCATTCTTCAAAAGAAAAAAGGTTTAATTGAATCTTATTTTATAATCCTTTAGCCATTTCATTTATTTTTTGCATTCCTTTTAAAAAGGAGATTATATTTAAAATCTCTATACTTTAATAGGATTTCAGGCTGTACAAATTGAAAAAGATGTATTGTGCCATTTTTACTACTTTTGAGTGATTGCTAAATTCAATGCACCGCAGACTATTTGTTTTCATTTTAATGCTAAGCTCAATGCAGCTTTTCGCTCAACGTAGAGCCGTGACAAGGTATTTGATTGATGCTAGTTTTGGGACAAGTAACGCGGTTGAACCTTACACCTTAGGTTATCGTTCATCTACATTTGGTCTTTTTCATGCAGAAGTAGGAACCCGTATCCTGATGAATAAGAATTTCGGATATAGAATTTTAGCTGGATATGATAAAATTGAAAATGCAAAAGATGGGAAGAGTTTGCCTTTTAAAACCACCTATTATAGAGTCTCTGCAGAAGGCATTATTGATTTAGGCGAGATTTTACAGTTTAATCAATTTACCACGTTTTTCGGGCTTTTTCTACATGGAGGCGTTGGTTATTCAAGGCTTTCCGGATCAGGTAAGTCTGAAGGCATGGCGAATTTTATTAATGGACTAACAGTAAATCTCTTTCTTTCAAAAAGACTATCCTTGAACTACGACATCACACGTGTTAACCATGTTTATCAGCAAATCAAGTTCGATATGCAATCTGCCCACAGTGAATTGGGCTTTGACGGGTTAATATTTAATATGTCATTAGGTTTATCCATTGAGCTTGGCAAAATGAGGTAAGCCTTAAAATAGTAAATACTTTTTTGCTTCATTCTTCCAGCCTGCTTGGCTTTTCTCATCAACAAAGAAAATAACTAAATCAGCTCTGCTGGGATAATTTACAAAGTAGATTTTCTTTCCTGCTTCATTCTTTTTTTCACTAAAAAACCACAACCCGATGTTTTCTCCTGTAGCATCTGCTCTGTCGACCTTATAAACCAAAAGATCCGCTTTATCGGATGTTTTTGAAACAAACACCTTCAATTCGGCATGACTTTCATAATCAGTCACATAGACCTTTTGTGCCGAAGTTGATGAAATGAGAAAAAAACTCACCATACAAATCAATATTACCCTAATCATCATCTTTTTCGTTTGTGATAAGATAGTCATTTCAGTTCTAAATGCAAGGTAGAAAAGACGAGCCATTACATCAATTGCATCTTAGACTTATTCTTCTATACAGCATTGCTATCATACTCAAAGAAAAAGATTTTTAAGTCGACCTAGCTCTCATAATTCAAAAAGAGAAACTTCTTCATAGCTTGACTTTCCTCATCAACACTGAATGCGTTTCGCGTCTTGTTTAGGCCTAAACGATGCTACTTGCGCTTAATCGTATGTTTCAATTTAAGCACAGCAAAATTGAATTCGATGGTAGTTTCGGTATCCTTGGTGTTAAGTTCATCTCCAAACAAATCGTTCATCAAATCGCCGGTTTGATTCAATAGACTTTTCTTTTTCTTAGCATCCGGCTCATTGCTTAGCTCTGAAATTGCTCCTGATAACAATCTTAAATTGGTGAATGTTTCCACAATGGCTATAGTAGTCGCTGTGGCCTTTGTACTTTTAAGAATTGTCGCTAGCATGTATAAGCCTTTTTCAGTAAATGCTTTCGGTAAGAAGCGCAACTTGGAATGGTTTGCGGTCAAAATTTTTGACCGCAAACCATTCCATTCATCTTCATTTAAAGTAAGAACATAATCTTCAAGGAATTTCTCAGGATTGTTTCTAACAGCTTGATTCACATGTTTGGTTTCTACACCGTATAGCGAAGCCACATCGAAGTCTAGAATTACCTTAAAGCTACGAACTGAAATTATCTTTTGTTCAACAACAGCGTAGTTTATTGGGACATTCATTATTAGAATCTGTAGGGCAACAGATAAAGATGAATGGAATCTATGAGACAAGAATCGAGTTGTTGAAAAAATCCATACATTTTCAAACAATGGTGCTGCAATTTCACCAAAAGTAGCGCTGGACTTAAGATTTGGCTTTTAAAAGGACCTTACAACAAGACGATAAACACACAAAAAACAATCAAAGAATTATCCAAACACCTCAGCTGTTTTTATTATTTATGTTGCCCCTTCGGGGGAAGGGAACAGTAATTTCATTTCGGCTTTGAGCAAAATCCGGAATACGTTAAATGCCCTATCATTCAATAAGCCTTTAGTCAATACATCAAATGCTTCTTGGCATTGTCCTTCCATCCTGCCCTGCTTTCGTATTCCACGAAAAAGATTTTTAAATCTGCCCGGCTCTCATACTCCACGAAGAATATTTTCTTTTGGGCTTGACTCTCATACTGGGTAAAAAACCAGCCGCCATCATTATCCCCAGCTTGGGATTCGTATTTGACTTTATAAACAAGCAAATCAGCCTGCGACTCATACTTTACAACAAATACTTTAACATCCGCCCTGCTTTCGTAATCAACACTGAATACTTTTTGTGCATTTGCAGTGCTGCAAAAGAGCACAAGCAGAACTATAAAATAGAAATCTCTCATCCATACAAAATTATCAAACTACTCAACATAATTAATTTTAATTACCTCATTCTGTCGCATGCTGGTTGAAGTAGTTAGTTGGTAGGTTTTTAATCCTGAGCGGATGCGACATGCTGCTGTATTAGGTGGGACTTTGCCTTCATTCTTAGCAACAATAGTAATTGAGTTGGCACCTGGTTCGAGCTCTATGCGGATTTTATGCTCTTTCTTCACCAAGCCATAGTCAATGAGCACTGGCATACCGTTCACATAAACTGAAATTGTATCTCCATCAATTTCAGAATTATCCTTGAACTTTAAGACGGCTTTTTTGTGTTTTAAGTCGATTGAAATTCGTTCACGTGTATTTCTCTGACTAATTTCAGGCAATTCAGCAAGCTGTGGTGCTGCACGTATTATGGTAGGTTTTGCCCTCTCGGGCGATGTCTTTCTTTTTCTTAAAATTTCAGGTTGGAAACGGAGCACCACTGCAAGATAATTTAACCTTGAATATGCTGTTGCAGTTCCCGTAGGGACGGTAATTCTGGAAGTAAACGCTCTTGCATCACCAAAATTATGATGATAAGTTATACCCAAATCAATTTGACTTTTACCCATTAATTTGCTTAGTCCAATCTCGGGTTCAATAAAAGTTACGGGAGGACCATCTATTTCTGTAAAAACACTCATAGCTCCAGATTGTCCAAATTCCTGGTCTTGCCCTAAAAACAAATATCCAGCACCTATACCAATACGCAGAACTGAATGACGATTATTTTTCAATGGAATGAGATAGAATGCTCTAGCCTTCGTGCTCCAAGCAAAATGCTGAATGTTGTATTCTGAATTTTGCACATTTAAACCACCTAAATTAAATGAGCTTGAATATTGATATCCATTTATAGTGAATCCCCCTTCTAATGCCATTCCGAAACGGTCCTTGTATCTGGCCATAAATCCAGTAAAAGCTGAAAGAGTCAAGCCGGGGTTGTTACTCACATTAGCCATTTGAGAGCCTTCCATGTTTGCCAAAGAAGCTCCAGCATGAAAATCGGCCGGAATAAAATATCGTATGCTTTTTTGTGACTCCGCTTGTATAGCAAGTATTAGGAAGAAGCATGAAAGTAAAATCCTCAGCATTTTCGAAATTTAACGAAAATCATGCCTTGAAATTTGATGAGTGAAAATATACTGAAGCAATAATTGGTAAGATGGAGATGAGCTAGTTCTTGTAGCCGAATTTAAACGTTTATACATGTTTATAAACGTCTTATCTCAAATCAAAGTAATTAGTTTGTTGCCAGACTAGTTCGAGACAACCAGCAATCGGCTACATAGGGCTTTTCTCTATCCATTATAGGATTCTTTATCAAGCTAAAAATCTAAAACATGGTCCAATATTCCTAACAGAAATATTGGTAAACACATCTGCTAAAAGCCAAATTCTATATTAACTCATCAGCAAATTACCAATACAACTCTGCACCAAACAACAAATCATTTTGATGCAGTTTTCCCAGATGCGCTCAACCCGCTCTTTAAAAAGCTTAGATAATTCTCTGTGCTCGTATAGCCAACAGGCTCAGCTAAAAGCTTCCCTTCTGGCGATAGTAATATGTATTGCGGTTGAGAATTTGTCTTGAAATTAACCACCTGCATATTACTCCATTTATTACCCACTGTCTTAATATTCTTACCTGTGACACAGCTTGTAAATTGCTCATCTTCAGGCAATTCTTTCTTCTCGTCGACATATAAAGAAACCAATACATATTCCTCACTCATGAGCTTTTTGACTTCATTATCTACCCAAACTCCTTCTTCCATTCTACGACAATTAACGCATGCCCAACCAGTGAAATCAATAAGCAGTGGTTTATTTTCGGCTTTTGCACGTTCCATTGCTTCGTAGAAATCGTGTTCACAAGGAATGCCTTGTGGACAATGGTTATCGCCTTCGGCGGAAGCCAAATCTTTCTTTGCTGAAGCAGCAGCATAACTGTAAAACATTGGAGGAGGAAACCCTGAAATCAACTCGAGGTTTGAGCCAAAAATACCCGTAGTGAAATAAACTCCAGCTATTAAAAAAAAGCCAGAAAGACCCAACCTAAAAGCTCCTCTTTTCTTCAAAGGACTGTCGTGAGGAAAACGGATGAACCCAAGTAAATAGAGCGTTAAACCAAAAGCAATCAAAGCCCAAATAACTAAGAATGTTTCTCTTTTAAGAATTCCCCACTGCTCAACTAAGTCAGCATTCGAAAGGAATTTTAAAGCCATTCCCAGTTCAAGGAAACCTAAAACAACTTTCACTGAATTTAACCAGCCACCGCTCTTTGGTAATGAGTTTAACCAAGATGGGAACATGGCAAACAGCGCGAATGGAAGTCCTAATGCTGTTCCAAAACCAAGCATTACGGAAAGAATGTTATACGGATCAGGGTTGGTGGCAAGCGTTCCTGCCAGAAAAGAGCCTAGAATTGGACCGGTGCAACTAAATGAAACTAAAGCTAAAGTAATAGCCATGAAAAACACTCCAAGAATCCCACCCATATTTGAGGCACTATCGGCCTTATTGGCCAAAGAAGAAGGCAGCTGAATTTCAAAATATCCAAAGAATGAAATGGCAAAGACAACAAAAACGACAAAGAACACAATGTTCAAAGCTGAGCTTGTTGCTATTTCATTTAATGTATCAGGCGGAACTTTGAAAACAATGAATGGCACTGCTAAAAGGGTATAAATTCCTGCTATAGACAATCCGTAAAGAATGGCCATGAACATACCTTTTCGTTTGTTCTGAGCACTCTTGGTGAAGAAACTCACCGTTAATGGTATCATTGGAAACACACAAGGTGTAAGCAATGCAACTAATCCGCCACCGAAACCCAGCAGGAAAATAAACCAATATCCTTCAGATGATGCTTCATCTTTCGAGTCGGCTTCAAGCCCACTAATAATTAAATCTTTACAATCTCCTTCTGCAGCAACTAGTATTTCCTCAGATGAAGCTGGAACTTCAACTACTTCAGTTACATCTACTTCTGTGGTATCAACCAAGACTTGCTCTATAATTTGAGGAACAACATTCTGCTCACTTGTTTCAACTTTAGCAGCAACAGGTCTTCCTTTTAAAGAAAAACTAAATGCTACCTCATCCATAGGAATACAGCCAACTTCATCCTTGCATGTCATGCCATTGATAACACCTATTACCTTGACGGGCTTATCAGATAAAACCTTGACACGCTGAGTAAACTTTACCTTATTCGCTTCAAAGAAATGGACATCCACCCCGAAAACTTCTTCAAATACCACCTTAGCCTTAGGCTCCTTTACTTTACCTTCAAGTTTAAAACCTTGGGCCTTTTCAAAATCGAACTCAGTAGGTAACGGTCCGCCATCAGGGGTGTTTTGAGAATACAAATGCCAAGCTTCTTCCAGCGTTGCTGTAAAATATACCTCAGAAATACTGTCGTTAATCTGCTTCTGACTAAAAGACCAGGATATTGTATTTAGCATTTGAGCAGGTAACTGCCACGAGCTAAATAGTAATAGAAGTACAAGAATTCTTTTCATTTTACGCTATTCTGTTAATTAGAAAGATGGTTTTAGAGTACTCTCACTTTGAGCACTTACTAATTTGTTTTTATTTAGAAGTTCAACAGCCTTTTTAATGCTCTTGTCGTTTTTATTGCTGATGGAATAATACCCGTCATTTCCATAAAGGGCTCTTCCCATGAGTGCTAATAATTGATTGGTGATGATGGATGACGAAGTTTGGAATTCATCCTTACGAAACTTTACTCCTTCTTTCTCAGCAAACTTGCTGAAGTCATTTACAAGGCCTTCCACTTTAAACCCATTTGAAAAAGCGGAAGCATTTGAATAGGTCTTTTTCAGCTGCTGCCTTCTGCTATCAACATAATCGAAAGCAAAACGATTCAATAAACCTTTCGAGATGATTTCTGAGATATAGCTAGAATAACCACTTGTATCTGCCGGAATAAAAATATCAGGCATGATGCCTCCTCCTCCAAAAACCTTCCTTCCTGCAGGGGTTAGAAATGCCAAAGTATCACTGGCAACAATAGAATCGCCTGAAATCATTTCACCGTGCTCATACCTATCGTTAAGCTCATTATAATAAGCTTCCAAACCGCCTTCATAGGACTTTTGAATACATCTGCCGGTAGGCGTATAATATCTTGCTATGGTTAAACGCATTGCAGAACCATCATCAAATCTCACTTCCTCTTGCACTAGCCCTTTACCAAAAGATCTTCTTCCGATAACCCATCCACGATCGTTATCCTGAATAGCGCCTGATACAATTTCAGAAGCTGATGCTGAACCTTCATCAATGAGAACAACTAATCCACCTTGCTCGAAACCTCCCTTTGAGGTAGCTGTAAAATCTTCACGCTTACGGGCTTTACCTTCTGTGTAAACTATTTTATTGCCTCTCGATAGGAACTCGTCACAAATATCAACGGCAGCATTGAGATAACCCCCTGGATTTCCTCTTAAATCAAGAACCAATTTCTGCATCCCTTCCATGCGCAGCTTGTTAAATGCCTTTAGGTATTCATTATAAGTGGTTGCCGCAAAGCGGGATATCTTTATGTAGCCAATCTCCGGGCTAATCATATAACTCGCGTCGAGACTATATAAGGGAATCTGGCCACGCGTAATAGCGTAATCTATCTGCTTTTTTCCTGAAGGACGAAACACGGTGATATTAACCTTAGTACCTCTTTCACCTCTGAGTTTAGAGATAACATCTTCATTTTCAACGCCTATGCCAGCAATGCTTTTACCTTCAATTGCGATAATTCTATCTCCACTTTGGATGCCAAGAGATTCTGATGGTCCGCCAGAAATAGCTGCTACAACCATGATGGTATCACGCTGGATGTTAAACTCTATACCTATTCCATCAAAATTACCTTGAAGCTGTTCGCTAACTGACTTTAAATCTTGGGCTGGAATGTAAGAAGAGTGAGGATCTAACTGTTTCAAAAGTGAAACAATAGCATCTTCCTCTAAATTATCTTTGTTAAGTGTATCAACATATTCATGCATGATATATTGAACAGCATCCTGCAGTTTGTCTGAGTTTGAATTAGCCTTAAAAGGAGAAAGGCCTGTTGAAGCATCTTCTCCACCCAGAAAAGAGCCAATAAAAATTCCAGCTGCTACAGCTGCACCAATTAGAAATGGGACAAAAAAGTAAAGCCGGTTATTTGAAGAGTTGTTCATGTATATGCAAACAATAAAGTAGAATAGAAGTTAATTCGTCAGGCTTGTTTCTGTTTCAGATTGATTAATTAACTGCTCTACCTCAACGCCAAATTTCCTTAGAAATTCTACTCCTTCATCAATTGCAATGCCTTTATATTCGGCATATGATTTTAAGAAAAAAACTTTCTTAATTCCTACTGACAGAATAATTCTAGCGCAGGAAAGGCAAGGTGAAAGTGTTACATATAAAGTGCTATTTTCGAGATCTACCTTGTTTTTAGCTGCATACAGAATTGCATTTGCTTCGGCATGTAATGCCAAATAGCAACTGCCTTTTCTATCTCTTGCGCAACCTTCTTCAGGCCATTCTTCATCGCAATTGTGCGTTCCTGCTGGTGGACCGTTATAGCCCAGAGAAATAATTCGGGTATCTTTTGTAAGAACAGCTCCCACCTGTTGCTTCACACAATGCGAGCGCAAAGCCAGATTAGAGGCTAAGTTCATGTATATCTCGTTGAACGAGGGAACGTTATTCTTTTCCATTAAACCCGTAAAAATAAGACTTTGATTTCAATCCCCCTTCAAATGAGTTGACTGTTATTTACTATGATACAAATTGGGACGAGAAATTTCCATTATTCTCTCAGGAAAAGCAGGGCTACTAAACCCAAATGAGCGGTAAATTTCATGTGCATCGTGGGTTAGCAACATCCATCTCCTAAGACTTTGCAGTTCGGGATGTTTGAAAATTTCAATCATTAACTGCTTGCTTAATCCTTTGCCACGATGAGCTTCAAGAATATATACATCTGCCAAATAAGCAAACGTAGCGTAATCAGAAATAACACGCGCAAAACCAATTTGAAGTTGATTATGATAAACTCCCCAGCAAAGTGAATGATCAATTGAAGTTTGAACAGTGCTCAGAGGAATTCCCTTGGCCCAATAAGATTCTGCACTTAAATAAGTATGAATTGCATCTATTTGCAACAATTCTTTTTCACAAGAAATAATGTAATTATTCATAAGCCTTAAGTTCAGCTTTTTGCTTGTTTCGAAGATTTAATTCAGAACGCCTGATATATGAAACTGGAATTTCTTCCTCATCTAACTCGCTGTGAGCGTCGTTTTTGTCGACATAGGATTGAACACTATACTTATTTAATCTATGGTTTTTCAGGTAGCTAAATTTGGTCAAGTCATAGGTCGAATTATCCATTAAATGGTAATGCTCCTTCAACAGATTGTCTTCGTAAACCAACGAATCCTTCACTATTGCCAACCAATCCTTTGTAAAGGAGTGTGAGCTAATTAATTGCTTATTCGCATACTGATATTGAATAAATCCGAATACAGCTTGACCGCTATCTGGGTAAGCTAATTCCTCAATGAAATCACGAATGGAATCATCATCGTAATAAAATGATTTGCTAATAAGATCACTTAAAGAATCAGCATGCTGACATACAGAATTTGACAGTGTATCTTGAAAAGTAATGATTCTTGTAAGCTGATTATCTGCATTATAATCAAATGAAATAATCGTTCTCAGTTGATTAGGTCCAAACTCTTCTGGGTAATCTAAGTCTGTAATCTCTATTCGAGTGAAATTATCCTGTTCGTTATACCAATATCTCCACAAAGACTTTGGCTTTTCAACATTTCCGGAGTCTCTAGCTGGATAAGCATAGCCCCAATAAATAGAATCAGGAAATGACTTTTCATTTAATCTATGTCGAATAAAATAGCTTGAATAAGAAGCACCTCCGCGACAATTATAATTTGTTGTAGTATAATTAAATGTGCTCCAAACCTTCCCCGAATCAGGTGCTGACATAAACATCATGGGCATAAAAAGTGACATACTATTCGAAGCCGCTGCTGCATCAAAGGGAGAAAAAGTCAAGCCTTCGGTCTTTGTTAACTCAGTATTTTCAATGGAATCAGGATCAATAATTACTTGACGATCATACTTTTTCTGTTGGCGCTTAATTTTGCGTTTTGAGAATTTCCCTACTTGATAAATCGCAAAAATATTCCCAGTAAATCCGATTCCTCCGAAGGAGTTAAAACCATCAACACAAAATGGTTCTACTTCTACAATACCAGATTCTGAAATAGTAAGGCTAATTGAAACTTGCTGCGCATTTGAGCCCTGAAATAGAATTATTCCTGCGATGAATAATATCAATCGCAAAATCATATAAATAGTATCTCTGCCAACTCGTCAAAAGGAAAAGCAGGGGCTTGACCAATGTCATTGCTTGTTTCAGCTGAAATCTCTAAAAACATTGGACGATCATTCGCTGTATGCACAACGATTGATATAATGCCATAAAGCTGTTCCGGTTTATCCTGTAAACTAATAGCTGGAACATAAGGTCTCAAAACATGCCTGTCGACAACCTCTAAATGCGAAATGCGATTGATGATTTGCCTATCGCTCAAATAAAGGTTGTAACCAATGCGCATGATTCGGTCGCGGAAATAGTCCTGCAAAAATGCAAACTGATTTTTTCCCATCACATCCATAAAATGAATAATCACATGTCGGGAATTTCTCTGACCAAACACATGCATCGGAATATCTGCCGAAATGCCTGATTTACTTAGCGTATAAGAAGTGTAAATATTCTTCAACACCTCGTTATGTGTGCCATCTTTTATCCAAGCTTTAAACAACTGCTTTTGCTTATGCGAGCGGACAAGCATTTCCTGAGTCACCGTTTCGGGGTCTGACTCCGATGGCGACTGCAACCACTTTAATATTTGTTGCATCAGCTTGTCAAACATGTTGTTTTATCTATCTGCAATATTGAGATAATTTCTTTGGGTGTGACCAGTGTAAACCTGACGTGGGCGTGAGATTGGTTCTTTATTTCCAAGCATTTCTTTCCATTGAGCTATCCAACCTGGAAGACGGCCTAAAGCAAACATAACCGTAAACATCTCAGTTGGAATTCCCATTGCACGGTAGATGATTCCTGAATAAAAATCAACGTTAGGATAAAGCTTGCGCTCCACGAAATATGGATCGTTCAATGCTGCCTCCTCCAATTGTTTTGCAATATCAAGCATTGGATCACTTACCCCTAGTTTATTCAACATCTGGTCGCAAGCATCCTTAATTATACTGGCTCTTGGGTCGAAGTTCTTGTAAACTCGGTGACCGAAGCCCATAAGTCTAAATGAATCGTTTTTATCTTTTGCTTTATTGATGAACTTCTGCACATCGCCGCCGTCGTTCTTAATCTCTTCGAGCATCTCGATAACGGCTTGGTTAGCACCTCCGTGAAGTGGACCCCACAAAGCACAAATTCCGGCTGAAATGGAAGCATAGAGATTTGCCTGAGATGAACCTACCATTCTTACCGTTGATGTAGAACAGTTTTGCTCATGATCTGCGTGAAGAATAAGTAACTTATCTAAAGCATTTACAATGACAGGATCTGCGTCGAAATTCTCCGTTGGCATTCCAAACATCATGTGAAGGAAATTCTCAACATAATTGAGAGAATTCTTCGGATACATTACCGGATGCCCAACAGAGTTTTTATATGCCCAAGCAGCAATAGTGCTGAATTTAGCAAGCAGTCGCACAATAGTTAATTCAATCTCTTCATTTGAGCGATTTGGCTGCTGAGATTCAGGATAAAATGTTGAAAGAGAGCAGGTAATTGATGCTACCACTCCCATTGGATGTGCTTTCGCAGGATATGCTTCGTAGAAGCGTTTCATATCCTCATGAATGAGGGTGTGACGAGTTATATCGTTCTGGAATTTTTCTAATTGTGCCTTTTTTGGAAGCTCTCCGTAAATTAAAAGGTAAGCAACCTCAATAAATGACGATTTCTCAGCCAGCTGCTCGATAGGATATCCGCGGTAGCGCAAAACACCTTTCTCTCCATCCAAGAAGGTGATATTACTAGTTGTAGCACCTGTGTTTTTATACCCTGAGTCTAAAGTAATTAGTTCAGATTCAGCACGAAGCTTTTGAATATCAATAGCTTGTTCATTTTCAGAACCTGTTACAACAGGAAGTTCGTAAGTTTTATCGTCTATTTTTAAGGTGGCAGTCTTACTCATAAAATTTTGGGAAATTAATGGGTCTGCAAGTTAATAAAGAGCAAGCAATGAAGTTATATCTCAACTCAAAAAACAAGGAAAACTTGCTTTAAAATTGAAAAATAATTTTCTTGACCGAAAAAGCTAGTAGAATTCTGATTCTGCTTGCAAAAATGTGAAAGAAAATAACCCATTTTCCTGAGAATGCAAATTCAACAAATGCTTTTTTGTTTCACTTTTAGTAAACTCATTGATAAAGCCCTGTTCTATTAATTCATTAGAAGCGCTGTTCAATAACCGCCACCAATAATTACATATTTCTTCTAATGCCCTTTTGTCGTGGGTATTATAAATAAACATCCTTGGCTCAATAGAAATAGATTTATAGCCCGCTTGCTGAAGCAGTCCGGGAAGTTTTACTCCAATAAATGGATCACCATTATACTTAATCTGCATTTCATTGTATGCATTCCAATATTCTTCCAGGTTGGCGTTTCTAGGGAAAACCTGAAGTGTATTGTTTTGCACTTCCGTTAAAAAGACTTTAGCTCCCGGCTTAAGACTTAATTTGGCTTGCTTTAGCAATGCAAGAGGGTCAGTAGCATGCTCAAGCATCCAGCAATAAAAGGCAGCATCCGCCGGTTGAGGCGAAACAAAATCACTTAAATCAGAGCAAATAAATTCAACTCTGTTTTTTAATTCCTCACTTATTCCTGCTTTGGCAGTTTCAATTGCCTCGGGTGAACGGTCTACAGCAAGTATGTTCAGCTTTGGATAAAGCTCCAAAATAATTCTTGTTTGAGCACCCACGCCGCAGCCAAGCTCAAGAAGCAATCCCTCTTGAGGCAAATCGAGGTTGTTGTAAATGTTGCCTTTCAGAAATTCGGCCTGATGAATAAGTCGTTGATACTCTTCTTGAGTGTATCCGTGAAGGTATGCTCCCATAATTTGATGCTGCGAAGATGAAAAGAAAATGGCTTTAAAGCGGATGTTAAAGTCTGCAAAAATTTAATTTTTTGGGGCTTCCCCCGCTAAAGCGGGGTCGCGTGCTCCCGGCTACATGGTAGCTTCGTGCGCCCGCTAAGCCAAGTAAAGGCCTGGTCTCTGAGCATATCAGTTAAAATACCACAAAGATTCATGCCTGCTCAAAACAATCATCCTACTTTTGCATTTGATAAATCAGCATGCAAAAGCTCTTTCGTTTTCTCTCTTACACCACACTAGTTAGTACATTTCTGGTCATTCTAGCAGGCTCAATTGTGCGCACCACACAATCGGGTATGGGTTGTCCCGACTGGCCTAAATGCTTTGGGTATTACATTCCGCCGACAGAAGATTCTCAAGTCCGTTTTGAGGCCGGCCGCACCTACACGAAAGGTATGATGGTGATCGAATTCGATACCCTATGGAGTGCAAAATCAAAAATTACTGCTTCAGGAGAATTCAACCGAAGTGAATGGGAGAAATATCCTAAACACGATTATTCTGATTTTGTGGTAGAGCAAACTTGGATTGAGTATATCAACCGCTTGTTAGGAGCCCTTCTCGGGATATTTGTGTTCGGAATGTTTGTGAGTTCTTTCAGTTACCGGAAGACTAAGCCTATTCTGATTCTTCTGAGTTTTGCCTTGGTTTTTGTGACCGGCTTTCAAGCTTGGCTTGGTAAATTGGTGGTTGATGGAAATCTAATTCCTCAATCAATAAGTATTCATATGTTGGGTGCTCTCATTCTATTGGTGCTGGCCCAAATTGTAATTAATAAATTAAATCAAGCCGAACGCTACAAGACAAATAAGCAAGTACAGACTTTCGCTTACATAGCTGTTTTAGCATCGCTTATTCAAATTCTCATTGGCACTCAAGTAAGAGAGGAAATTGATGTAATTGCCAAAACCTTGGGTTACGATATGAGGGCAGCGTGGGTTGATGAACTTTCTTCTACATTCATGATTCACAGAGCTTTTTCTTTGATTCTCGCTGTTGCCAGCGGATATGTTATTTATTTGGGCATGAACGCGAAGAATAGAGGTTTCTATCGTTTATCAATACTTGCAATGGTAGTGCTTGGAATTGAATTAATTGCCGGAATTATCCTCGGCTTCGCCGGGATGCCTGCCTTTTTCCAACCTATTCATTTACTTTTAGCCACAATGTTATTTTGGGTAATGTTTGCTTTAGCGAGCAGGAAGCTGATAGGTTGATGGAAAAAGATCAGCTTTGACACCAAACATTAAATGATTCGCATTATTCATGAAATAGGCTTCTACTAAAACTATTTCCACCTAAGTGTTGAAACAAGGTGCTCAATATCTTCACGAATAAAGCTTGTAACTGGCTGAAGTGAATCGGCATTAGGGCTGGAATAAAAATACAAACTCCCTCTTAAAAAATGCCGATCATTATCGGTGACATAAAACTGCACTGAAGAAGCAGCATTGCCGCTAATCTTGTACATAATACCATATACATTTTCATCGAGATTCTCAAAAACCTTCTCTTCAATCCCATTCGCTTTAACTGCATGCTTATAGGCCATATTGCGAGAGTCCTCCATCATTTGATTTCCGTTATTTTGAACTTCTTTATAGCTGAGGTGAAGTGTCGCTTTTTGCTTAGGGAACTGAAGGTTTAACCAGCAAGGTTGAGCATCTCCGGCAGAGCCCGGACTCATCACAGAATAAGATGGAATTTCAAAAACAAATGGGCAATCACTGCTATACATTTGATACTGTTTCTCAGGTAGATCAATTCTAAAATATCCCCTTGGCCGGGGGATGGATGCATCTTCAGTACATGAGCCAAGAGAAATAAGTAAAAGTGAGAGAAAGTAAAATTTGAATTTCATATGGGCAAATAACGTCAATATGTCGAAGTTGTTACTCAGAATTAATTATCTGAATCATCTTGAAAATGACTTGTTTCATGCCCAGAACCAAGTCCCTGATCATCTCTTTTCGATGAAAGCATGGTTAATACATCTGCCACTACCTCAACCGAATACCTTTTAACTTTATCCTTGTCTTCCCAAGTTCTTGACTTGAGTTTTCCTTCTATGTAAACTGATGCGCCTTTTCGAACAATTTTCTCGGTTACTTCTGCAAGCCCTCTCCAAAGTACCACATTGTGCCATTCTGTTTGCTCGAAGCGTTGGCCATCTTTCTTATAGACCTCTGTAGTAGCTAGAGGGAAATTGGCAACGCGAACACCATTATCCAATACTTTCACTTCAGGGTCTTTGCCAACATTGCCTATCAAAATAACCTTATTCACCCCTGCCATAAGCTTGTTTTTTAATGCTTTAAACAAATATACACTCATTTGTAATCAAATCTTTAAGAATCTAGAATATACTGATTTAATGTTTTTTAGAGTAAATAAACTATCTTTATAATACTTTAAAAGAACAAACTATACCAAACTGGCAATGAAGAGAATCTTAACTAAATCATGTATTGGAATTTTACTTATTTGCCTATTAACAATACCAAATACCCTCTTTGGACAAAGTCTTGTAATTGACTCTTTATGGGGCAATAATGGAATAGTACAGATAAGTTCAAATGCTAGAAACTGCGCAATCAATTCATACTTAGAGCCAGCAACGGGTTTAAATGATCTTCAAATTAAACATTATGGAATGATGGCTGGCTTTAGTCTTGACTTTATCACCATTCAAAAAATGCAATACTACACCTCAGCTAAGTGTCTGGATAGCGCTAGTGTATTGATTAATCAAGCTTCACCAAGCAATGGAGGGCTTCTTGATCATTACTTGGACATGTATGTCGGATATGAATCAAGCGATTTAGATCCTTATTTCTATAATCCAGTCATTAAAAAAGAAATGGTCAATGGTGAATTTGATGAGGAGTTCGAGTTGAACTTTCATTCTAATTTCGACACTCCCTCTTTTGGCACTATGACTAGTATTTGCTCCGCTAATTCAAGTAATACCTTTCTAGCTACAGGATATGAGGTAGTAGAACACCCTAACTTCATAGCTCGGTATACGCTTAATGGATTAATCGATTCTACTTATGGGTCTTATGGATATGTTTCAATTGATGATGTTTTAGAAGGTTATCTTGTAAACCCACAAAACAACTATTTATTGGGTTTAGATGATGGAGGTTCAATATTAACAGGCTATTGCAGAGACACTAGCGCTGGACTAAATTACTATTTCGCTGTGAACCTTGATACAAATGGAGATGTAATAACAAATTCTAACTCTGAAAATCAATTTTTGCATCAAGTAGATTTAAGTAGATCTGCTCAAACTAAATCTGTTCTCCAATATAACAATGGCTTTATATCTTTAATTTCTAATTCCGAGGACAATTCGAGCTTAATAAAGCTTACTTATGAAGGCTTATTAGATTCAACATTTGGTGATAATGGAGTCGTTAACCTAATCGGCCTGCCATATTCATTAATAAATTCAAGCTATTTGTATTCACATACTGATGAAACTTTCTTTCTAATAAGTAATAGCCTTGATTTTGAAGAGAACGGAAAGGTCACACTCTTCAGTGTTGATGGTGAAATAGTAAGTAGTTTTGGCGAAAATGGTGAAGCTGAAATCAATATTCCTGGATATGTATCACGGTTAAACTCGATTATTCCTATTTCTGAAACTGAGTTTATAACTATAGTTCATGCAAAAGAGATAAGTTCTTTTAACGAATATCTATTCTCTGTGAAGTTTATTCTCGACTCTCAAGCCAGTTCTTTTTTAATTCAAGATGCAAATACCTTTATTTCATTTGCGCCTAATGCCGTATCTTATCAATGGTACATGAATGGCGTTGAAATTAACGGTGCTGTAGATTCAAGCTTTACATTTACTTCTAATGGAGTTTATTCGGTCAGGGTAATTGACATTCATGGCTGTGAAAACACGATAGGAAGCATTGAAATAACATCGGCAGGTATTATTGAGCAGCTTACAAAAGAAGAATTTTCTGTTAATCCTAACCCAAGCAACGGTGAGTTTAGCATTAGCAGCAATACACCAAACGCATCATTTAATATTTATAACTCTGTAGGACAATGTGTTTTATCAGGTGCTTCTAGCAACTCATTGTTAAAACTAAAAGATTCGGGAGTTTATACAATAGTATCTGACAAAGGCTATTCAAAAAAGATTCTAGTTCAATAATTTTACTCGTTTTCTAGAAAACGAGTAATTACTCTAGGCATACCAATTTTACTTAAGTTTTCATATTTCTTAGGCTCATAAGAGCTGAATGATTTTACTTTTCTGCATGCTAATTCAGCAAATACCACAAACAAGTGCCTGTGACTTAAAACATGTTTAACAGGTTTGTGAATTTTCAATAAATCAGCCTTTTGATGACTAATAAATTCTTGGTAGTCAAGAGAGTCTTGAAAATGATTGAACTCTTCTTCCGTTTGCAATTCAATCAAAGGAAATTCAAATAAACCTTCCCAAATATCTTTGGGACCTCTTTTACGAACAAGTGTATTTAGATTATCATCTTTTAGAATTAAGTAAACGAAATATCGCTTAGAGACTTTCGTCTTTCCCCTTTTGATTGGTAGCATATCTACTTGCTTACTCTTCAAGCCAAGACATCCCGCGTTTAGCGGACAATTAACACACTTAGGATTTGCTGGCTTACAAACCAAAGAGCCAAAATCCATCATGGCTTGATTAAAATCTCCAGGCTTAGAATGAGGAATTAATTCATTGGCCAATTCAAAAAACTGCCTCACACCAGCTCCTGAATCAATAGGAGTAGAAATATTGAAGTATCTTGAAAGCAACCTATAAACATTGCCATCTACCACTGCATGAGGAAGTTGAAATGAAATAGAAGCAATTGCAGAAGCAGTATACGGTCCAACGCCAGGCAACTTTCTTAAATCATCATACGAATCAGGAAAATTTCCTTTAAAGTCATTCACGACCATTTTTGCAGCTGCATGCAAGTTTCGAGCTCTTGAATAATATCCTAATCCTTGCCAAAGACTCATAACAAGATCTTCATCAGCGTTCGCTAGATCTTCTACCTTTGGAAATGCTTCAAGGAATTTCAAATAATAACTCAATCCTTGTTCAATGCGGGTCTGTTGAAGAATTATTTCTGAGAGCCAAACCGAGTAAGGATTCTTATTATTTCTCCATGGCAAAACGCGCTTGTTTTGGGAATACCATTGGAGAATAATTTCTGAGAAGGGATGAAAAGGCAAATCCATTGTAGCAATAATAGGCGATTCAATGAATTGTAAAAAACATTTTCGTTTGAAAAGAAAACTAATATCTTTGCACCCCCGTTTTCAAGACGCTAACAGCCACATTAACAAAAAACTATACTCTTTATAAATCTTTTAAAATCCAAACAGCAATGACCAAAGCTGAAATTGTTACAGAAATCGCAGAAAAGACAGGAATTGAAAAAGTAACTGTACAAGCAACTGTTGAAGCGTTTATGAAAAGCGTTAAGACAAATCTTTCATCAGGAAAAAATGTTTATCTCCGTGGTTTCGGTAGCTTTATTGTAAAGAAACGTGCAACTAAGAAAGGACGTAATATTTCTAAGAATACTACGATTGTTATTCCTGAGCACTTCATTCCTTCATTTAAGCCAGCTAAGACTTTCAGCGATAAAGTGAAAAAGTCTGTTAAGGCCTAATAAAAAATGAATATCCGTCAGCTGTCGGTCATTATAGCTTGTGTCCTTGTTGGAACGGCTATTTTTCTTGCCCCTAGGGTAGGAAAGTCTGAAAAGAATGTACCAGTAACTGCGGCTACCGAGGACCAAACTGCATTTAACGAGCAGTTGGAGTCGGTTAAAAAATCAATGGATGCTCCAGCACTTGCTGGCATTGAGTTCTTTGAAAGCCGGTTGGAACAAGCAACCGGCATAGCCAAATCGACCTGGTTAGATTCATTGTCTTCGGCATGGGATCGTCAAATGCGTCCGGGAATCGCTGCTGAATATGTTTACAGAAAAGCAGAGATAACCAATAATGCAGACGACTGGTTTCTTGCAGGTAAGAGATACCTTGGTATTTCAAGGTTTTTTCAGGGAGAAGACAAAGTTGCTTTAAATGATAGAGCAAGTATTTGCCTTGAAAAAGCAAATGAACTCAAGCCAGGAAACAATGAAACCAAAACTATGCTTGGAGCTGCTTATGTTGAAGGAGGAAAAGAACCTATGAAAGGTATTTTTCTGCTAAGAGAAGTAGTTGCAGCAGAACCCGGAAATGTTGATGCTCAGCTTAATCTAGGGTTTTTCTCTATGCAAAGTGGGCAGTATGATAAAGCAGAAGAAAGATTTAAAACCGTTATTGGTTTGAAACCTGACTTAGCTGAAGTGAGATTATATCTTGCTGAAGCCATGCAAGCTCAAGGGAAAAACGAGGAGGCTCTAAAGGAACTAAGAGAAATAAAAAATATTTCGTCAGATACTTTGTTAATTCAGGAAACTGAAAGAAGAATCGGACAAATTGAACTTAATACAAAACTTTAAAAATTATTCATTATGCCAAGCGGTAAGAAAAGAAAGCGTCATAAAATGGCCACGCACAAGCGCAAGAAGCGTCTGCGTAAGAATCGTCACAAGAAGAAGTAAGCTGCGGCAGATAGTCTGAAGCTTTAGGGAAAACACTTTCCAATTATTCAGATTATCAACCGTTCCGTTTCATTATTCTCGCGGGAAAAACCCACCGGGCATGTCCTTGATGTGCCTTTTGGCGTTTACCCCTGCGTGGGATGAAAATAAAATACGTGAACAAAGAACTAATCATCAATGCCTCTGGCAACGATGTTATCATTGCACAGCTGGAGGATCGCCGACTGATAGAGTTGAACCGTGAAAAAAGTAATGTCTCTTTTGCGGTTGGAGATATCTATTTAGGTCGCGTGAAGAAAGTTATGCCTGGACTCAACGCTGCATTTGTAGATGTTGGTTATGAAAAGGATGCCTTTCTTCATTACCTAGATCTTGGGCCACAGGTTCAGTCGCTCATTAAATATATGAAACTCGGCCTCACCGGAAAGGCACCCGCCACCCGACTTGCTGAGTTTAACATGGATAATGATATCCGCAAAGACGGAAAAATTATCGATGTGCTGCAAAATAGCATGCCGATGCTTGTCCAGATTGCAAAAGAACCTATCTCAACAAAAGGTCCTCGAATTAGCTCTGAGCTTTCCTTAGCCGGAAGGTATTTGGTGCTTGTTCCTTTCTCTGATAAGATTTCAATCTCGCAAAAGATTAAAGAATCAGAAGAAAGAAATAGACTTAAGCGCCTTATTATGAGCATCCGCCCGAAGGGTTTCGGTGTTATTATAAGAACAGTAGCTGCTAATAAAAAAGTTGCAGAGCTAGATCAGGATTTAAATGAACTAGTTGAAAGATGGGATACTCTTGTAAATAACCTGCAAAAGGCTCAACCCAAAACGAAAGTTCTTGGTGAAATCAAGAGGACTTCTGCTCTTCTAAGAGATATTTTGAATGATTCATTCAACAGTATTATTGTTGATGATCAAACCATTTACAATGAGGTAAAGAATTACATCGCTCATATTGCTCCCGACAAAGAAAAGATTGTTAAGCTTCACAAAGGGAAAGAGGATGTCTTTGAGGCCTATGGTATTGATCGCCAGATAAAAGCAGCGTTCGGTCAAAATGTGAGCATGAAAAGTGGGGCTTACTTAATTGTTCAGCATACCGAAGCTATGCACGTGATTGATGTAAACTCAGGACATCGTTCACGTTCAGATAATGACCAGGAAACGAATGCTTTAGATTGCAATCTTGAGGCGGCAAGTGAAATAGCACGCCAACTTAGGTTACGCGATATGGGTGGAATCATAGTTATTGATTTTATCGATATGCATTCTGCTGGAAATCGTAAAATTCTTTTCGATAAACTGAAAGAAGGTATGGCTCAGGATAGGGCTAAACATACCATACTTCCTCCAAGTAAATTTGGCTTAATCCAGATTACTCGTCAAAGAGTTAGGCCAGAATTAGTTATTGAAACACTCGAGAAGTGCCCAACTTGTAATGGAACTGGTGAAATTCAGCCTTCTATTCTCATCACTGATGAAATAGAGAATACCTTAAGATATATTCTCAAAGAACAAAATGAGAAATCAGTAAGCCTCTGGGTGAACCCATTCATTGATGCTTACATTAAAAAGGGATTTCCTTCTATTAGAATGAAGTGGTATTTCAAGTACAAAAAATGGATACAGGTTAGATCCAACCTCAACTATCACATTAATGAATATCACTTCCTCAATAATCAGGACGAAGAGATAAAACTTTAATTTCGGCTTAACATTGGGGATATTAAATTTACAGCATGAGTCCATCTTATGCCGAATCGCTTCTTCAATATGACCTTTGGGCTAACAATAGGGTTTTTGAGGCTTTGCAACCTTTCGAACAAGCTATCCCTGATTCCATTCTTGAAATAATGAGCCACATCCTTGGCGCTAAGCAAGTTTGGTATAACAGAGCTCAAGAAATACCTTCTACCAAAGACCTCTTCAAAAAGGAAAACAAAGAGAACCTTGTAAAATGCAATGAATCTCTTCACCAACTCTGGTCAGGTCTCATTCATCGAAATGAGCCTAACGGCATGATTATCAAGTATACAAACTTTGCTGGGGAAGAATTTTCAAATTCACTTGCAGAGCTCATTACCCACATGGTGAATCATGGTTCTTATCATAGAGGACAAGTCGCCAGAATCACTAGAGAATCAGGACATCCTCCGCTTGCTACTGATTTCATTATATTTTCTAGAAAATAAGTCTTGAACGTGATGAGAATTGAATGAAATACCGAAGTCATTTTCAAACGGATTCCACCTCTTTTTCCTACCTTCGCCGACTTACAGAAGTGCATCTTAGCAGTTCATGTAATTGTTGCTAAATTGTTTGAAGAGCATGTGGGCTTATTTATCCCGTATTATTTTACGTTACAGGTTGCCAATACTTATTGTTATTGGCGTTTTAACGGTTATTATGGGGTATTTTGGCAGCAAGGCAGAGATGACTTATACTCTGGCTCAACTGCTTCCGGAAGACGATCCCGAATATCAAAACTATGTTGAATTTAATCGCCTCTTTGGCGAGGATGGGAATCTTTTAGTTATTGGTATCGAATCAGATAAACTTTTCGAAAAAGACGTTTTTAGTGACTGGGCCTTAGCTTCAGATTCTATCAAAGTTATTCCTGAAGTTAAAAATGTTCTTTCTATAGCCGGAATTTATAATCTGGAAAGGAATGATGAACTGCAGAAGTTCAATGTGAATCCGATAATGAAAAAACTTCCTGCCAATCAGGCAGAAATGGATTCATTAAGGGATGTAATACTCTCTCTTAAATTCTACGACGAACTTCTTATAACAAAGACTAAGTCAGGTGCATATGCCACGGTAATGCTTATTACCATGGATCAAAAAAGCATTGACCGAAAAGGTCGAAAGGAACTGATAGACCACTTGGTTTCATTCACTGATAAGTTTGCCGCTAAGCATAATGTGAGCATTCATTACTCAGGTCTGCCCTACATTAGAACCGTTAACGCAGAAAAGCTAAAAGGTGAACTTGGCATGTTCCTCTGGATGTCTTTAGCCATAACGGCCCTCGTTTTACTACTGTTTTTTAGGTCATTTAAAGCTATTATCTTCCCACTTTTAGTGGTAGCCATAAGTGTTGTTTGGGTAATGGGAACAATGGTTCTGCTAGGTTATCAAATCACCATCTTAACAGCACTTATTCCTCCGCTGATTGTCATTATTGGAATACCCAATTGCATCTTTCTAACCAATAATTTCCACAGAGAATATCGGGGTCACGGTAATAAGATTAAAGCTATAGCCCGTGTTGTTCAGAGAATCGGAAACGCTACCTTCCTTACCAATTTCAATACAGCACTAGGTTTCGTAACATTTGCATTTGTTAGAAGTGATATTTTAAAGGAGTTTGGAATCCTTTCTTCTATAAACGTGATGCAGGTTTTCTTGCTTAGTATTACCATCTTACCAATTGCTTATTCATACATCCCATCGCCAAAGGCAAAACAAGTAAAACACCTCGATAATAAGTACATGGATCGAGTTGTTGAGTTCCTTATCATGCTTGTTTCTAACCACCGGAAAGCAATATACGCAGCTACATTTGTCATTGCCGGCTTTAGTATCTGGGGAATGACAATGATAAAAACCACAGGTAATTTCACAGATGATATTCCTGATACTGATAAACTTATTGTTGACTTAAAATTCTTCGAAACCAACTTCCACGGGGTGATGCCATTCGAAATCACCATTGATACCAAAAAGAAGAATGGAGTGATGAAGTTGTCAACTCTTCGAAGAATTGATGAACTGCAAACTGTCCTCAGAAAATATCCTGAATTCTCGAAAGCCTTGTCGATTGCAGAGGTTATAAAATTTGCTAAACAAGGATTCTATAACGGGGATTCTACATTTTATTCATTGCCTACAAATGAGGAAGTTGCCTTTCTTTTGCCCTATGCGCAGAACATGGACCTTAAAGGTAGCAGCACCAGTTCTTTCATCGACAGCACTAGGCAGTTTACCCGCATAAGCGTTCAGATGGCCGATATCGGCACCATCGAAATGCAAAGAATTAGAGATGATGTGAGACCAAAGATTGATTCAATCTTTAACCCTGAAAAGTATGAGGTGAAACTGACGGGCACCTCGCTCGTATTTCTCAAGGGTACAGATTATCTCGTAGATAATTTAATGATGAGTCTAATTGCTGCAATCTTCTTGATTTCAGGCCTCATGTATTTCATGTTCTATTCAATGAGAATGTTGTTGGTTTCTGTTATTCCGAACATAATTCCCTTGATTTTCACTGCAGGTTTAATGGGCTTTTATGGAATCTCACTGAAATCCTCAACTATTCTAGTGTTTAATATTGCCTACGGAATCACTGTAGATTCTGCTATTCACTACTTTTCAAGGTATGGCTTAGATTTAAAGACTTACAACAACCAAATTAAACCAGCAGTAATTGCTTCCATGAGAGATACGAGTATTAGCATTATTTATACTTCAATCATTCTGTTGCTGGGCTTTAGTATTTTCCTTTTCTCCTCTTTCGGAGGAACCATTGCCCTTGGATTCCTTATTTCGGTGACAATTTTCGTAGGATTATTTACCAATTTGTTGCTGCTACCTACTCTTCTCCTTTCAATGGATAGAGCTTTTACTATTAAATCCTATAAGGAACCGCTTATTGCTGTTTATGATGAAGAAGAAGATATCGATCTCGATAGTCTTACCATCAGAAAAGAATCAAACACTAACGAAACCAACGAATAAATGAAAGGTATCATTCTCGCTGGAGGCTCAGGAACTCGTTTGCATCCTTTAACTCTTGCTGTTAGCAAGCAGTTGATGCCGGTTTATGATAAGCCGATGGTTTATTACCCTCTCTCTACTTTGATGCTTGCGGGCATAAGAGAAGTACTTATTATTTCAACTCCACATGACCTTCCTCATTTTAAAAAGCTTCTGGGCGACGGAAAAAATTTAGGAATGGAATTCAGCTATGCCGAACAATCTGTTCCCAATGGACTAGCTCAGGCCTTCGTTATTGGTGCCGACTTTATAGGAAATGATAAATGTGCTTTAGTGCTTGGAGATAATATTTTCTACGGCTCGGGCATGACCAAGTTGCTGAAAGAAAATAATGACCCTGACGGGGGAGTAGTTTACGCATATCACGTGTCTGATCCCGAACGATATGGTGTTGTTGAGTTTGATGAAAACATGAAAGCTGTTTCTATTGAGGAAAAGCCAGCAAAGCCAAAATCAAATTATGCAGTACCTGGTCTTTATTTCTACGATAATTCAGTTGTAGAAATTGCTAGAAACCTAAAGCCCAGTGCTAGAGGAGAATACGAAATTACCGATGTGAACAAACATTATTTAGCTGAAGGTAAATTGAAAGTTGGAGTCCTTGATAGAGGTACCGCTTGGCTTGATACCGGAACATTCGATTCTTTGATGCAGGCGGGACAATTTGTCCAGGTAATTCAAGAACGACAAGGTTTAAATATTGGTTGTATTGAGGAGATTGCTTGGCGAAATAAATTTCTTAGCGATGAGCAATTGCTTTCATTAGCCGAACCTCTCCGTAAAAGTGGTTATGGTGAATATCTTATCAAACTAATTAGCGAAAAATGACACGCATTCTTATTACTGGAGGGGCAGGATTTATAGGAAGCTGCCTAGCTGAAAAATTGGCCGAAAATCCTGAAAACTTAGTCGTAATTGTAGATAGTCTGAGAACAGGTGAACTCAAAAAAGTTCCCGAATCTCCACATGATAATGTGCGATTTATTAAATGCGACACAAACGACTACCGCGATATCTCAGCTGTATTCTTTGCATACAGATTCAACTATGTTTTCCATTATGCAGCTCTTGTTGGAGTTTTAAGAACTCTTCAAAACCCTGTTGCTGTACTGGATGATATTGCTGGAATTGAAAATGTACTAAAGCTCTCCAAGAATACTGGAGTTAAACGAGTGTATTTCTCTTCTTCTTCGGAAGTCTATGGAGAACCAGTTGAATTTCCTCAGAATGAGCACACTACCCCTTTAAACTCTAGATTGCCCTATGCCATTGTTAAAAATGTAGGAGAAGCATATCTTAGATCTTATTTTCAGGAATTTGGGCTGGAATACACCATTTTCAGATTCTTTAATACGTTTGGCCCTAAGCAAAGTAAGGATTTCGTAATTTCTAAATTCATCCGCGCAGCGCTAAATAATGAAGTAATTACAATTTATGGTGAAGGCTCTCAAACAAGAACATTCTGTTTTATTGACGACAACATTGAAGCATGTACCAATGCATTCTATCAAAATAAATTTATCAATGATGTGGTGAATGTGGGCGGAACGATTGAAATCACAATTTTAGAAGTTGCCAAAACAATTATACGTGTAACAGGTTCTTCTAGTGAAATCAAATTTGTAGATCCGCTCGAAGAAGGAGATATGACGAGAAGAAAACCAGACACTGCTAAAATGAGTCAGCTTATAAATAGGCCACTGATTGGATTTGAAGAAGGTCTTAAAAAAGTGATAAACGATACTGCATTTATTCTTCAATGATCTCAGATTCTTGCTTTGAGGAAAAAATAAAGAAGGCTCTTGAAGAATTAAATTTTCCGCTTGAGCCGGAAGAGCTTTACGAGCCAATAAGATACACCTTAAGTATGGGTGGCAAACGCATGAGGCCGCAACTGGTTCTCATGGCGTGTAATATTTATTCTAACAATCTTCATCTTGCTCTAGAACCTGCGATAGGACTTGAGATTTTCCATAATTTCACTCTACTCCACGATGATATTATGGACGAAGCTCCTTTAAGGAGAGGAAAAGCCACTGTTCATTCCAAGTGGAACAGTAACATTGCCATTCTTTCAGGAGATGTCATGTTTGTTGAAGCCTGTAGGCTGATGTCAAAAGCTCCAGATGAAAGCTTAAGAGATGTGCTCGACGTTTTTTACAAAGCTGCAATTGAAGTTTGTGAAGGTCAACAATATGATATGAATTTCGAACTTCGTTCGGATGTGACTTTGACTGAGTATTTAGAGATGATTCGCCTCAAAACCGCCGTTCTTCTAGGCGCTGGGCTTGAGATTGGAGCACTTTGCGGAGGAGCGTCGAAATCAGAAGCTGAACATTTGTACTCTTTTGGAAGCTCTCTCGGTGTTGCATTTCAGCTCATGGACGACATTTTGGATGTTTATGGAGATCCGGAAAAGTTTGGTAAGCAGGTTGGAGGTGATATTTTAGCCAATAAGAAAACTTTTCTAAGCCTAAGAGCTTTTGAAAAAGCAACTGAAACTACATCCAAAGAGCTTAGAGATTGGTTTTCAACACGCGATCAGACCGAAGAAAAGGTTGAACGAGTTCGTGAATTGTTCAACATCCTTGAAGTTAGAAAAGATGCTGAAGCTGAAATGGATAAGCACTACAAGAAAGCTATTGCAGAATTAGATGCATTAAATGCTGAAGATTCAAAAAAGGAAATCTTTTATTCCTTTGCCGCCAAATTGATGCAAAGAGATCGTTAATCAAGCAAAAATCTGAGTTCCCTCGCTACAATTTCTGCAAATATCAATCTGAGACCTATTTGTTAGCACCGAGTTGCGGAAGCTGTTATAAGATTCACTTCTCCAAACTTCTTTAAACGTATTCATATTTGTAACCTTACCCAAAGAGTGCGATGCATCTTTATCAAAGCAACAAGGCACAATTTTACCATCCCAAGTAATAACACATCCCTGCCACATCCGCCAACAGCGGTTATCCATTTTATTCTTCAGTTGCCATTTCCCTGAAGGCATTTTTCGATAGCGAGAATATTTTTCATTATCAGGAATTAACTCGTTTCCATTCTCGTAATCATACACTTGAGCAGTTTTAAACCTTACTTCATCAACACCAAGCTCATCAGCTAATGTGAGGACCTCATCGGTTTGATGCTCATTTGGTTTGACTACCAGAAACTGAAAAATCACGTGAGGTGTTCTGCTGTTGAGCTCCTTCTTAGCCTTTAAGATTTCCTTTGTCCCTTCAATAACTGTTGCAATCTTTCCTCCTATCCGGTATTGCTCATAGGTTTCTTGAGAAGTGCCGTCAATTGATATTATTAATCTGTGCAAACCAGATTCAACGGTCTTTCGAGCGAGCTCAGGTTTAAAATAATGAGCATTGCTAGAGGTGGCAGTGTAGATTCCTGCATCGGCGGCAAGCTTTATCATTTCAGTCAAATTCTTATTAAGAAAAGGCTCACCTTGAAAATAAAAGTTTATGGCCCAAAGGCTTGATTTTAACTGGGGGATTATTGCTGCAAATCCTTCAGGCTCAAGCATCCCTGTTGGTCTAGAGAAAGATCTTAAACCACTTGGGCACTCAGGACAGCGTAAGTTACAAGATGTTGTTGGTTCAATAGAAATGCTCAAAGGCATTCCCCAATGGGAGGACTCTTTCCTTATGTTTGAAATAGTATAAGACAAACGTAATAGTATAACATTCAATATTTTACGAAAGCCCGACGTTTTACCCCAACTAATCCAATCTTTTATAATGGGCAATGAAATCATGCTTCGAAGTTAATTCCAAATTATTCATTAGAAAATTGTAAAAGCGAAATCTCAATTTAATGAGATTGATAAGCATTAGAGACTTAACAACTTTAGTTCTTGTTCACACATACTAAATGCTATTATTCATAGTTTGAATTTATCTTGATCTTATTATGAACACTTTAGCACCTTTTGTGTTTTTAGACTTTATATTCGCACCTAAATTGATCTACAACTATTTATGAAAAAAATTCTACTCTTCTCTTCAGCATTGATAGCTATTCTGGCAATTTCACTGAGCACTTTAACCTATACATTCTCTAGTCCTGGAGGCGCTCCAGCAGGAGCAACCGGTTCACCTGCAGATATGAATCGTACATGCGCAAGATCTGGTTGTCACGCTGGAACAGCAATTCCGCAATCAGACATGATTAGTTCAAATGTCCCTGCATCTGGTTATATCCCTGGAGAAACATATCAAATTACGGTTGGTATTACTGCCCCTGGAATCTCTAAATGGGGCTTTCAAATTTCTCCACAAAATGATGCAGGTGTTCTCCCTGGCTCTCTCACACTAACAGACCCCGCTCGTACTCGCTTTATTGGTACAGGAAATAAATATATTACCCATACGAGCACTGGAAATTCTGGTGCATCTGGCTCAACTTCGTGGAGTTTTAATTGGACAGCACCTGCTCCGGGAACAGGCGTAGTTGTTTTCCATGCGGCAGTTATGGCAGCAAATGGGAACAATGGTACCTCAGGCGATAATGTGTTTTCTACAAATTTGTCTATCCAAGAAGATTTCTCAACCAGCATTTCAGAGTCTGCAGCCAATAAAACTATGTTCATTTATCCAAATCCAGCCGAAGGGTCTTTGCTATCAGTGAAAAACATAGAAAATGCGGAAATGATTGTACTAAGAGATTTAAACGGAAGAATATTCACTACAGCGGTGACTAATACAAGCTCTGAATCAATTGATTTGAATATAGAATCCTTGCCAAAAGGAGTTTACATCATTGAAGCTGGTGAGCAAACTCAAAGATTTATCAGGAAATAAGTAAAATTATTACCAATATTTGCCGGAATATCCTTTTCATATGATGAGGGTCTTCCGGCATTTGTATTTTTGCACCTAGCTTTTCTTATGCCTTCAAATGAATTTCCTTCTGCTTTTTATTTTATTCCCCTAACGGGGGAAGAAAAAGTATTTCAGGATACTACCAAAACGAAGAAGAAAGATAGCATTTCACCGAAGGTGCTAAAAGACACTTTAAAAAAGCCTGTCAAAAAAGACTCTCAGGCAGTAGTACCCAAGCAGAATCCCCAACCTACTGATAACACGCCCAAAAAAAGCGATGGGTTGAATGTAGCGGTTCAAACACTAAGTAGTGCAGAGAAAGTAAACGAAGGCTCAGCAACTGACTCTACTTCGGTAATTAAAAAGGATACAATTGCAATAGCTAAGATAGAACCCGCGGTTATTATAAAGAGTTCTACCGATGAGGCTCCACTTAAGAACTTCTTTTTTACCACCTTCTCTAAAGATTTAAACCCCAAGCCTAGAATTCAGGATGCTGATGCATGGATACTTCCATTGATGCTATTCTCTTTCTTTTTTCTGGCAATCCTGAATACCTTCTACAACCGTGAAATTGTATCCATTCTCCAAGGAATATACAAGCGTGGTGGATTACAAAAGCTTGAGGAACAGGATAGTAATATGATTTGGAGATGCCTTCTACTGTTCTTATTGCTATTTCTTATTGTTTCTCCCGTATTTATGTATCAAACGGCCGAATACTATGAATGGACTACGGCCTTTCTGCCTTATTTATCACCTTATTTCCAGTTGATGCTGATTGGCGCTGGCTTACTTGGAATTAAGATTATCACTATTGGATTTCTGGGAAATGTGTTCTTCGTTCAGGAAGAAGCTGCAAGGTATGTAACCGGAATTGTGGTAATGAGTGCCCTAATTGCAAGTATTCTGCTTCCTGTTTCTTTGGGTATAAAGCTAAGTCCGGAACCTTTAACACAGTATATTCTTCAAGGAGGACTCCTTGCTGTAGGCCTTTGCTATTTGTATAGTGTTGTTAATGGAGTAGTTACAGGATTGAGAAGTGCGACTCTTTCTAAATTCCATTTGTTTTTGTACTTTTGCACGCTCGAAATTCTACCTGTTTTTGTAATTATTAAAACAGTGAAGAGTCTTATCTAAGCAAAACATTATGGGATCCATAAGTATGGCTAAATCAGAAGAACCACAGGAGAATTCTCGCATGGAGCGGGTAAAAACCATTTTAGTTTCACAACCAAAACCTGAATCAGATAAGTCTCCATACTTTGATTTGGCTAAGAAGTGCAGTGTTAAAATTGATTTTAGACAATTTATCCATGTTGAAGGCATTTCAGCGCGCGACTTCAGAAAAGATAAAATCAATATCCTAGATCATTCCGCAATTATCCTTACCAGTCGCAACGGAGTAGACAACTTCTTCCGCCTTTGCGAAGAAATGAGAGTTATTGTGCCTGACACTCTTAAGTACTTCTGCATAAGTGAAGCAATTGCTTTCTATTTACAGAAATACGTTCAATACAGAAAGAGAAAAATATTTGTCGGAAAGCAGAAGTTCATTGACTTAATGGATGTCATCAAGAAAAACAAGGCTGAGAAATTTCTTCTTCTTTGTTCTGACATTCACAAAGATGAAATTCCTGAAATTCTTGATGAGCACAAAATTGATTATACAAAAGCTGTAATCTATAAAACAGTTTGTAGCGATTTAAGTGATCTTTCTGACGTGAAATACGATATGCTCGTTTTCTTTTCACCTTCAGGTATTAAATCTTTATTCCAGAACTTCCCTGACTTTACTCAGAATAACACGCGTATTGCCACTTTTGGCAGCACTACCGCAGCTGCTGCAATTGAAGCTGGTTTAATTCTCGATATCGGAGCTCCCATGCCAAATGCCCCTTCTATGACTATGGCAATAGAAAATTATCTTAAAGAAGCCAATAAAGGCAAGTAAACTCTTCATGAATAAGCTGCCCAAAGTAGAACGCTTAAGTGGCAAAACAGATATTGAAAAACTTTTTAAGCAAGGAAAACGATTCCGCTTAGAACCTTTTTTAATAGTGCACAGGCTTAGAAAAACTCCTTCTGAAACTTCTTTGCGTTTTGGAATCTCTGTTTCTAAGAAAATAAGTAAAAAAGCAGTAGATAGAAATCGTATTAAAAGACAAGTTCGCGAAGCCTATCGTACATCTAAACAGGAACTTATAGATTCTCTCTCTCTTGAGAAGAAACAGATTGACTTCTTTCTCGTTTACAATGGTGAAATCAACACCAATTATACTCTTCTTAAAGAGAAAATAATTTTAATTTTAAATCGTTTAAATGCCTTACATGGCCAGACTTCCAAGTCTGATAATCATAGGACTAATTAAGTTCTACAAGTATGCAATCTCTCCGGTGCTCCCAAATGCTTGCCGGTATACGCCAACCTGCTCTGAATATGGAGTGGATGCGGTCAGAAAATATGGAGCACTTAAAGGTTCTTACCTGGCGGTTAGAAGAATTTTGAGATGTAATCCTTGGGGTGGGCATGGACACGATCCGTTACCTTGACACTATTATTAAAGAACATGAAAAATTTCTTCCGCCGTTTTAGGCTCTTCTTCCTTTCTCTGCCAATAGTTTTAATGGCTCTCCTCACATGGAGCTTTAAAGACGATTATTTCGAGATTTCTAAAAACCTGGACATTTTTGCGACCCTATTTAGGGAAGTAAATCTTTACTATGTCGATGAAGTTCCTCCTGGAGCACTCATGAAAACAGGCATTGATGCCATGTTGGAGTCGCTCGACCCATACACTAATTATATTCCTGAGGAAGATATTGAAGATGCGCGTTTTATGACCACCGGTCAGTATGGTGGTATTGGCGCATTAATAAGAACCAAAGATGATTTTATAGTAGTTGCTGAGCCTTATGAAAATTCTCCTGCAGCTAAAGCTGACCTAAGAGCTGGCGATGTTATAATTGAAATCGAAGGTAAAAGCACGGAAGGTAAAACCACTGGTGACATAGTTAAAGTATTGAAAGGAACACCAAACTCTCCGGTAAAATTGAAAATTAGAAGAGATGGAGTTGATCAACCTATAGAGAAGGAAATTACAAGAGAAGAAATTAAGGTTGAAAATGTTCCATATTTCGGAATGATTGATGAAAACATCGGTTACATCAAACTTACGGGCTTTACCCGCGATGCAGGTAGAGAAGTCAAAGATGCTCTTTCTTCCCTCAAAAGCAATCCAAACCTGAAAGGTGTTATTCTTGATTTAAGAGGTAACCCGGGAGGGCTTCTTCGCGAAGCGATAAATATTGTAAACGTTTTTGTAGAAAAAGGAATCGACATCGTGAGCACCAAAGGAAAAGTGAAGGAATGGGATAAGACCTATAAAACCTTGAACTCCCCAGTTGATACGCAAATACCACTAGCAGTGCTCATTAATCGCTCTTCTGCTTCTGCTTCAGAAATTGTAAGTGGCTCAATTCAGGATTTAGACCGAGGAGTTATTATAGGTCAGAGAAGTTTTGGAAAAGGGCTGGTTCAAACTTCCAGACCATTGTCTTATAATACCCAGCTTAAAATCACTACATCAAAATACTACATTCCTAGCGGAAGATGTATTCAGGCGAAGGATTATTCTCATCGTAACGAAGATGGAAGTGTTGGCACAATGCCAGATTCACTTATTAAAGAATTTAATACTCTAAGAGGAAGAAAGGTTTATGATGGAGGAGGAGTTATTCCTGACATAAGTCTCGAACCACGCGAATTTGCTCCAGTAGCAAGATCCATTGTGAGTAATAACCTCATTTTTGATTACGCTACTTTTTACAGAAGAACTCACGAAGAAATTGCTGAAGCGAAGAACTTCCAAGTAAGTGATGACCTATTCGGCGACTTTAGCAACTTCCTATCAGATAAAGAATACAGTTACAAAACCGAAAGTGAAGAGCTGCTTGAGAAGTGGCAAGAGGTAGCAACTAAAGAGAATTACTTTAGTTCAGCTTTTGAAGAATTTAACAACCTGAAATCTAAAATTGATCACGATAAAAAAGAAGATATTGATAAAGCTAAAATGCAGTTAAGCGAGCTTCTAGCTGATGAGATTGCAAGTCGCTACTACTTTAAGCGAGGCCGTATCGAAACATCATTCAATTTTGACCCTGAAATTAAAAGAGCAATTGCGGCTCTTAATGATCAAAAATTTTATGATGAAATCCTTTCGGGGAAATATGTTGAAGAAGTAATTAAGAAAGGCAAGTAACTAGTTGCTTAACTTATTTTAGAGGAATAGACAATGGTGAAACTCCGGGGCCGTAAAAACCCTGGAGTTTTCCGTTTTCAGATACCAGATACTTACTAAAATTCCATACCGGCTCTTGGTTACACCAGCCATTTAATTTTTCGTTACTAAGCCAAGTAAATACTTCCTGTTGGGTTTCTCCCTTTACCACAGAGGCCTTTTTAGCTAAAGGAAAAGTTACTCCATAATTCACTTGGCAAAATTCTGCGATCTTTTCATCGCTTCCACTTTCCTGACCTTTAAAGTCATTTGCTGGAAAACCGATTATAGCCAAGGTCTCCCCCATTTGTTCATGTAGTTCTTGCAGCTCTTTATATTGACCTGTGAACCCGCAATCTGATGCTGTATTTACTAATAACAGATTTTTGTTTTTAAACGTCGAAAGCGAAAGCTTTTGACCGCTATTTAATTCAATTTCAAGGTCATAAATACTCTGAGATGGAGCTAGGGCAGCTTTATTTTCGAACACTCCCCCCATCTTATTCATTTTGCTACCCTTCATGATCTGAGGGTAAAATAGCTTTAACAGGCGTTGTTTAAATGTCATAGTTCTTTTTTATGTACAACAACTTTAAGCCTTACAGGTTGATGGTCACTGTATTTAAAATCATCATTTATAGTTTTTACCGATAAAACTTCAATTCCTGGAGACGTTATGAAATAGTCAATTAGCGTTGTGTACGTGCTTTCCGAATTGTACGCCTTATCATTACTTCGGTTTGTTGCGTATGTAGGATCAAACCAAACAGAGAAGCCATCTGGAAGCATGTCCTCTGAAATAGCCTGTGGTGTGTATCCATTAGGCATTTGGCTGTTGAAATGTTTTGAATCCCAACTTGGAGGAACTTGATTCCAGTCGCCTCCAACAATCACCTTATTTCCCCTTTTTACCTCAGCCTCGTACCTTTCCTTAATAAATTCCATTTCAACCTTTTTTATTTCCCCGGTTGCATCGTAAGCTGTATTGTGCGTGTTTACGATAATTAAATCCCATCCCCACGGAGTGGTATACCTAAACTCAAGAGCACATCTGTCTAGCATATAAATGCCTGTAGGCCATGAGAATCCTCCTGGATATTGAACTCTTGTAGCTGAAACTGGGCTTACCTTGCTTAAACTCATTAGACCGCCATAGGTTTTTCCATAAGGGGTGTATGGCAAGCCGAAAGGTACAGGAACAAATTTTACGTCATAATTTAATGCGAAAGCATAACTAAAGCCAGCTGCAGTTCCGGCAATTTCCTTCACCTGATCTACATTATAGGAACGTTTACTGTCCCTATCAACTTCCTGAATTAATATAAAATCAGTGCTATCAGATTGTGAATTAACCATATTCTTAATGCCACTTAAATACTTCGAGTATAAGTCCTCATCAGGCCTTGTCCCTTTTCCTCCATCATTAAAAAAGTCCATCTCTGCACCTAAACCTCCATAGCCAACATTCCAAATCAACAAGGTTAAGGTATCACTCACTTGCTTTTGGGAAGCGGGGCCTTCAATAGCTAGGTCTTCGGTAGAGCCTGCCTTAGGAGAATAATCAGTTAATGTTGAAAATATGAGCAGGCCTCCAAAGGCCAGAATAAATAGGGAAAAAAGCCCTGCTAATAATTTTAGAACGGTTTTAAGCATTTCGTAAGTTTATGCTCAAACCTACAAAATTGAATCTGGCATTCCTTTATAATTGTGAATATTAGCATCAATTTTTTTATTCTGGAAATCATTCAATAACATCCTTATTTTTACCCATATTTCATTTTCATGCAGCACGCCGACTTTTCCTGGAGATCAGGCTCCGATCAAATTAAAATGTATGGTCAGGTTTGGACATCCATTGATGAGCCTAAAGCCGTAATCGCTTTAATTCACGGAATGGGCGAGCACAGTGGCAGGTATAGAAAGTTTGCTGAATTCTTCACTTCTCATGGAATTGCTGTGATGAGTTTTGATCAACGCGGACATGGGAAAACACGAAGCAAAAAAGGACATATTCTTCATTTCAATCAACTTCTTGAGGGTGTTGAAGAATTAATTGATAGAGCAAACCTGAGGTTCAAAAACAAACCCATTATTCTTTACGGACACAGTATGGGTGGGAATGTGGCTCTTAATTATGCTCTTAAAAAATCAAATTCTATTAAAGCCGTAATTGCCACTGGTCCATGGTTAAGGCTTGCATTTGATCCTTCTGCATTTCAGCTAAAACTTGCTCAAATAATGAAGAATCTTTATCCTGGATTTACTCAAGCTTCGGGCTTGAAGACTAGTCATCTTTCAAGAGACCCTGCCATTGTAAAAGCTTATGAAAAAGACAAGCATGTTCATGATAGAATATCTGCTTCCTTTTTTACAAATACCTATTCAGCAGGCTTATATGCATTGCAGCATGCAAATGAGCTGAAAATTCCAGCCTTAATTATGCATGGTGGAGATGATAAGATTACTTCTTATTCTGCCTCCGAAGAATTTGTGGAGAAATCTAATTTGGTTTCTGAATTCAAAGGTTGGCCAGAACTGTATCATGAAATCCACAATGAACCAGAAAGAGAAGATGTTCTTAGATATGCTCTTGATTGGATCAATTCAAAATTATAATTGCTTTTGGCTAGCAAAGAAAAAATAAGCAGGAATACCATTTTCCTCATTATTGTTGCTGCATTAGGATACTTTGTAGACATCTATGACCTCATCTTATTCAATGTAGTTAAGAAAGAAAGCCTTATCGCCCTTGGCATAACTGAATTTGAAGCCATAAAAAGTATATCCATTTCCTTATTCAATTGGCAAATGGGAGGAATGTTGCTTGGCGGTATCCTTTGGGGTATTCTAGGTGATAAAAAAGGCAGGATAAAAGTCCTCTTCGGCTCCATACTTATGTATTCCATCGCCAATATGGCGAATGCATTTGTAACTGATGTGGATACATATGCTTTTGTTAGATTTATTGCAGGTATAGGCTTAGCAGGCGAGCTTGGTGCTGGAATCACTTTGGTATCTGAGGTCATGAGCAAGGAAAATCGAGGTTATGGCACAATGATTATCGTCACCTTTGGGGCTTTGGGGGCGGTCTTGGCTGCTGTTGTTGGAGGTGAAGGGCACGCGATCAGGGATTTTCTCCAATCTTCATTCGATATATCTTTACAAAATTGGCAAGTTGCCTACATCGTTGGAGGCCTGCTTGGCTTGATGTTGCTGCTGCTTAGAATTGGCACCCTCGAATCAGGGATGTTTAAAAATATGAAAGAGCATGTGGGCAGTAAAGGGGACTTTCTCGCTCTGTTTAAAAAGAAAAAAGTCTTTAAAACTTACCTGAATTGCATACTTATTGGCCTGCCCGTTTGGTATGCAGTAGCAATTTTAGTAGCTCTTGCAGAGGATTTTTCCTCTCCCGAAATTCTAAATGTTAAGGGAACTATAGTCAATGGTCAAGCTGTTATGTATGCTTACCTTGGCCTTTCGGCCGGAGATTTACTCAGTGGTTTATTATCTCAATGGTGGAAAAGCAGGAAAAAGGTTGTTCTGCTTTATCTATTAATCAGTGTTGTCTTGGTGCTTCTTTATCTGTTTACAACCTCCGGTCGAAGTGCAGAATACTTTTATACAATCTGTTCTTTATTGGTATTGCAACAGGATACTGGGCCTTGTTCGTTTCAATTGCATCA
>JBBEBC010000140.1:0-13248 GCA_040882555.1 Bacteroidia bacterium | reverse complement strand
GTTCGATTTAAACTGCCCCATCCTTCCTTTAAAACTCACATCGGCCTTTACGTTATCTGTTTTAATGGCCACTTCTTTAGTACCATCTGGATTAACTTCATCCCTTGACGTAAAGGCAAAGGAGGCAGTATCAGACTTGAAATCTTCCTTCCTAAATCTGAACTCTTTTGATGCTACTTCTGCGGCAGCAAATTCCATTGTTCCACTTCCCGTCATCCCATTTTCACCTATGGCAATTTTACCCTTTAACTTAGATTCTCCCGCATACATAACCATGGCCTGACTGGTTTGAGCAACCTCGAACTTATTCGGTAAGTATGGCTCCCAATGCAGCCTTACATCAGCTGCTTCCACATCAGGAAACTCAACATCTCCTTCGCTAGAAGCTCTAACATTAAGACTGCGACACATGGCATTTACAGAATCGGGGAAAAATACAAAGTCGTTCGATTTGGCGGTTGTTGTGAGGTAGTTGATTTCACCATTTCCTCTAAGACCTTTGTGACTCATTTGAATGTCTTTTACAAACTGTCCTTTGCCTTGATAAATCTGAAGACCTTCTTCACCCGTGGTTCTCCTAAAACCTAGGGAGTAATCATCCTGAAGCTTAAGTTGCTCGCGCAAATCCGGAAAAATATTTGCCGAAACAAAAGTTCCATCGAATATCAAACCTTCATTACTGAAGTTGTCAAGGCTATCAACTTGATAAGGATCTAGTTGAAAGTAGAAGCTGTTTCTAGGGTAAACACCTTTTAAAATAGAACCTCTTTGGTAATATGCGTAGGAGTTTTGAACTGAATTAAATATGGGATATTGTGCTAAACCTCTTACTCCCGATTTATTAAAAGGGTGATCAACTAGGAGATCTCCAAGAACATTTTCAATAACGGTCTTAACCTTGGTCAGTGGATTATTACCAAACTCATCTTTCTCACCTGCCTCGACATAAAGTCTTAAAGAATCTACATTGGTTAAATTGACTTTAAATTTATCGTATTGGAAATCGAATTTCTTCCCAAAGAATTCAAAACGACCAGCTCGAATAACTCCTGCAAAATCAAAATCGCGATTCTTGTGCACAACAAGCTCTTGGTTTCTGGGATAGATAACCACATTCTGAGAATCACTAAGTGAAATCTTATTTACTCCATACATCCTCAAATCGTAATTCAAGAGACTGAGTTCTGCATTATTAGAAGCTCCTCCAACACGAGAAGAAAACTGGATTACGTCATAATCAGCTCTTCCATTTAGCGCAAGTAAAGTCTTCCTTAGACGCGGCTTCAGAGTCACCATTTCCGTTTCCTCATCAAAAAGAACAAATCCCATATTGGACATCCTTCTCAAGATATGCCTCACATTCGTAATGTCTATTTTATAAAAGCGAGCAACCTCAGAAGCACTAAAAACTTCTCGTTGACTATTTTCATCAGATAGCTTTCTTAGAACAGTAAGCGGACTTTCTTCATCAATACCTTTAATTTCTATATAGCGTTCCTCTCTGAAATAATCGGAAGATTCAAATAATGAATTACTTTCAACCGAACCGGGAATTGCCTTCATTTGGATTGTAGGTTCATCTACTTTCCAGACAAGTAATTCAGCATCCATGTCAATTTGGTGGTAAGAATTGAAGTAGGGCGTTTTTGCCGATCCTTCGTTATTACGAAGTAAATTAAGCTCCCTTTTATCATCCAGATATCTAAAAACGAGACCGGGGTGAACAATTGAATCTTCTTCAATCTTAATAAAAATAGACGCTTTTAAAGATTGCAGACTGTTATCCTCAATGAGGAAATTCTTCGAAGAAGCTTTTATAAAAGGCAAGCCTTCGCGCTTGAAAGTAAAACTGGCAGGAGATTCTGTTGTTCCTGAGCCTAGCAGCTTTGCTCCTTGAACTGTTAATCCTCCTAGATAATCTACATCCTTAAAAATTTCAGGAATAGTGAACTCTGTGTTGTAAGATGTAAATCTTGGATAGGTCACGTCTCTTGAGGCCGGATTGTCAGTTAGCTTTTCACTTACCTGTCCAAGAATTGGATTTTTAAAGTACTTAGGAAAATAGAATATGGCAGAATCGGCATCGAATTTTGTCGACTTAACCGTGAAAGTGTAATTATCTAGTTGAGCATGAGCATCGGCTTCTTTAAACCCAGCTCTTTCCCAAAGCAGCTTCCCCTTTTTTCCTATGAACGTATATTTTTCAGGGTAAAGCACCCCTGAAGTGCCAGCGATTCTTGTAGAATCGGCTCGAGTTACTCCAACAATATCGCATGCCGGTACTTCAATAACAGGTTCTTTATCGAACTTAAATACAAATGCAGAAGTGCTGGCTGTCCAAGTGATTGCAGGAGTAGTGTATAAGGCATTTTGTGCAATTATTCCTTCGCAAGTATTCAAAAGTTGATCGAATTTACCGCTTGTGAGCTCAGGCACGGCTTGTTCAAGCATGGAATGGAGGTCATCAAACTGCGAGGCAGTTTTATCACTTGAAGCAAATGCTAGGAGAATTTGGTAGTAGTCTCTGAAATTTGGAATAGCATTCATCCTCTTCTTAAGCATCGAGTTTGAGAGTGATACGACCTTGCTTTGTTGGGAAGAATTGAATTTTGTGAGCCAGATTTCTTCGAAAAGCTCAGCGAGTTCCTTCCCTTTCTTCTTATCTGCAGCTTCCATCAGTCCTTCCATCTCCTTGAAATAGGCTTCAGGCTCAGAAGAGAAAGATTTAAGCGGTTGGGAAAAGATTGATTTACTGCCGGAAATAGTGAATATTATCAGCAGTAATACCTTTATATATGTATTTTTTCTCATAAACAGCGGGCAAGTTACAGTAAAGAAATGCCTTTTACCCACGTGTAAGGCAGTCATTTTTTCACAAGTTTTCAAAGTAATCCTTAAGGATACTTAATATTTAAGAATTTTGATAATTGCTTAATTTACCTGTATGTTTGTGCAAACACATGTAACTAACAGAATTTTGCTAATTTAAGAACCCCATGAAAAAATCAGGTTCAATGTTCAGATTAATATCCTTATTATTAGTAGCTAGTCTTATAATTCTAGGCGGTTGTGGCGGTTCTGATCAGGACTCCACCAACAACATGAATGACACTTTATCCAGTAACCAAGAGGATGTAGTTGTTGAAGAATTTTATCAATTGCCCCTGCCGGGGGAATTTTTCTCGAGCTTAAGAGACTTGGGTGTTAAATCGAAGCCAAATCTTCTTAATCCTACAGAAAATATAGCTTCTTACACCACATCTGCCGAAAAGGCGGTCAACTTTGGTGTTTACTCTTCCGATTTATTTTATTGTAGCACGTTTAACCTTAAAACGGATATTTTAAAATATTTCGACAATCTTAAAAGATTAGCAGATGATTTAGGGATTAGTTCTGTTGTTACTCAGGAAACGATTACAAGAATAGAAAAAAACCTGAGCAATAAAGACTCTTTAAATAATATCACTACAAAGGTGTTTTACGATGCCTCTGCGGCATTAGAAAATAGCGGTCAAGGCTCAACGTTGGCTTTGGTTATAGCAGGCGGATTAACAGAAAGTATTTATTTAAGCACCAAATTGGTGAGTGATTACAAAGATGGAAGCGCTGCTATTCAATTAATTGCAGATCAGAAATTCCCTATGGATAATCTATTTGCTTATTTCGGTAAATTTCCTGATGATGCTAATATTTCTCAGATTTCGGGTAAAATAGCTCCATTACAAACCGTTTTTAATAGTCTTACTGAAACAGCAAAAGATACCATGGCAAGTAAAGATGGAAGAAAGATAATTGGCAGTGAAACACTTATTATGATGAATGCCGAGGATTATAAAAAAATTATTGATAAAGCCGCTTTTGTAAGAAATTCTCTTATCTCAAAATCATCTAATTAATTAAATTATTTTAGTTCAAAATCTCCATGAAACTATTTAGATATTTATCCGCACTAATTCTATTCGTATCAATTTCAGGAGTGGGTTTTGCCCAAGTGAAATTGTCAAAGACGGAACCTGCAAGTTCACTTTGCACTGATTATCATAAGAAAGCTTGTAAGTTTGAGAAGCAAGACATTTTGTTTAAATATAACTCTCAATCGAGGGATGCTCTTTTCAGACCAGGTCAAACTTCTAAGCTCACTTTTACTGCTACCAAGGGATATGATTACCGTTTAACATTCGCTGCTGAAGATAAAATTCTTCAGGGTGGGAATATCTCTTTTAAAATATATGATGCTCGCACTAAGCAGCCTCTGTTTGATAGTGAAGAAGAGGGACAGGCTGAATTTGAATTTATTTGCGATAGTAGTATCAATCTCACTATTGAGATTTCATTATCTGAAGCCTCTGCAGAAGCAAAATCTAAAGTTTTGTATGGCTGCGTTGGTTTTTTACTTGAAAGCAGAAAAACCCTGGATACAGGATTCTAAATTTGTTAGTACACGATGTTTGACATTTATGATTTCTACGAGAAAATGGAAGACGGCAAAATCATGCTGTCTTTTAAAGGAGAAATCACATCAGAATTGCTCACTTCAATCCTTCGGATATTAGAAACAAAGCTTGAGCATATTGGCGATGAACCTAAGCTTAGGAAAAAGGTTTACAATGTCTTAGTCGAATGCCTTCAGAATTTATATCACCATAATGATGGAGTGAATATTCTGACAAATGAGGACCATAAATCAGCACTGTTTCTCATAGGGCGAAATGATCAGAGCAACTATAAAATCATCACTGGGAATTATATTCTAAAAAAGAATGTAGAAGGTTTTAAAGAGAAAATTGATAAAATCAATGAGTTAAGTAAGGAGGAGTTGAAAGAGTATTATATCTCAACACTCAGTAATGAGGAATATTCTGGCAAAGGAGGAGGAGGTTTAGGAATGATTGATATAGCAAGAAAATCGGGTCATAAAATTGGCTATACATTCAATGATGTTGATGATCAATTTTCTTTCTTTAGTTTAATGATTACAGTTACAATTTAAGATATGCAGGAAATTAACATACCGATAACGCCCAAAACTCCTCTAGTAAAATTGAATGCAGACACTGGTCAACTTGAACTAAAGGGCAGGTCAATACCAGAGAATTCGATTGAATTTTATAGTCCCGTGTTTCAGTGGATTGATGATTATTCCATGCAGCCTAAACCTGCTACTGAATTGCATATTCAACTCGAGTATTTTAATACAAGCTCTTCTAAATGTGTTCTTGATATATTGAAGAAGCTACAAACATTGCATCAGAACAACCGGACGGTTGCCAAAGTTTTATGGTATTATGAAGAAGATGATGAAGATATGCTTGAGGCAGGAGAGGACTATCAGGCAATTATCCGCGTTCCTTTTGAAATGATTAAGATTGAAGAATAATTCAATATCATCGTCTTAGTTTTCCGAGGATTTTCTTTGGCTGTGAAATCAGCCATTTTAAGCCATTGAAGTATAATACTATTGAAAGTATAAAGGTCATAGTCCAGATAACCAGGATATTGGCTGTTAATGTTGAAATATAGCCAAATCCAGAATATTTTAATTCACCATAAAATGGTCCTGCAAAGATTCCATTAGCAGAAGGAATTTGGTATACAGGTTCAAAGTTCCTGACTAATCTGCCTTCACCGTGATCTTCAATTTTAGTAAATTGATTTTGCCTAAGTACGAGTCTGCCTAAAAACTCATTGGTATAATTGCTTACTAATTCTGAATATGATTCATCTGATTGGCTAATTGCCTGATCTTTCATCTTTCTAGCCTGTATTTCTCTTTTTAAAGAAACTTCATTGATATGATTTAAGTGAGAAAGCAAATTCTCTTTTGCTAAAGAACCTCCTTTTAGAATGATTTCCGGATTTTGAAATGTTCTGAATTGCTTTGTGTTATTTATTCTGTTAATCTCATTATAGAGTGTAATTCTACACACACTATCCTCCATACTTGCAAGGATTACCTCCATTTTAGGAATCCAGTAATTATGGAGAAAATTTGAATTAGAAATAACTCGATCAAACTGAAATACTGTTTTTTCAGCTTTGTTATTTGCAAAGCGATTAACTGCCATTGCTTCATATGCCCATCGGGATGCCATAAGATTGGCAGACAAAGGAACTTTGTCTGCATCTTCCCTCAAAACAGGATTAAGCTGATCAAACTGAACTAAAACACCACTCAATAGCAGTTGAGGAATAATTAAAATTGGAATTAAAATGTAAATGGTGACTGCACTGTTAAAGGTTGAAGAGATATTTAATCCTAAAACATTAGCAAAACAGGCTACCGAAAATAAGATTGCCCAATCTGATAAATACAGATCGGAAATGCCAATAGTAATATGTCCAATGGCTACGAAAGTGCCAGTTTGCAGTGCTGAAAGTAAAAAGAGCAAGCCCATTTTAGCCAACAAATAGCTCCCTCGGCTTAAGTTGAGAAATTTCTCTCTTCTCAAAATTCCACGATCACGGAAAATTTCTTCTGCACTCACCGTTAAACCAAAGAAAAGAGCTGCGATTACACATACTAGTAAATATGCCGGCAGGTTGAGGTTGTTGTACAATAAATACTCTTCTCCACTCGAATACCTTAATAAATACCCCATAACTAAGGCTAGCAATGGAGCTTCAAGGAGATTGATTGCCATGTATTGAGTATTACTCAATTTTGAAAGAAAATCTCTTTTGAAGAAAATGAGAAACTGTCCAAATCGGGAAGGTTTCTTGAACCCCGCTTCAGGCAATTCTCGCTTTGTAGTATCTAAATTTTCAATCGGTGGCTGGCTTCGCTTAAAGAAGATGTTCCACTCATGTGGTGAAATTCTTCGTTGTTGAGTTGTTCTTCCATATTCATCTACCACCTGACTTTCAAGAATGTCGAATATTTGCTCAGGATTTATATTCCCACACTCAAAGCATTCTCCTTCATTTGCATTTACATATTCTGCAATTTCTTTAACATATTGAACAGCCTCAATCGGATTGCCATAATAAACAGGATACCCACCTTTGTCGAGTAAAATCAACCTATCGAACATTTTGAAAATGTCTGAGGAGGGCTGATGAATCACCACAAATATGAGTTTTCCTTTCAGACTAAGCTCCTTAAGTAAATCCATAATGTGCTCAGAATCTCTTGAGCTTAAGCCTGAGGTGGGCTCATCAACAAAAAGCACTGCGGGCTCACGGATAAGTTCCATGGCTATATTCAAGCGCTTTCGCTGCCCACCGCTGATGGTTTTATTTAATACATCCCCAACCTTTAAGTCTTTAATCTCATTAAGCCCTAGTTCTGTAAGAGACTGCTGTACACGTCTTAAAAGGTCAATTTTACTTGAGCCACTGAAACACAGTAGGGCATTAAACCAAAGATTTTCAAATACAGATAATTCACCAATAAGTAGGTCATCTTGAGAAACATACCCTATAAGACCTTCATTTATTGTTGTGGGGTCATGCAAATCCTGACCATTAATAAAGACCTTGCCGCTTGTTGGTATTTCATTACCGTTGAGAATATTGAGAAGTGTTGATTTGCCAGCACCACTTGATCCCATAATTCCAATGAGGTGCCCGCTTTGTTCACTAAAGCTGAACTTATGCAGACCTGAGTTTCCATTAGAGAACTTGTATTCAATCTGCTTGGCAGTGAAAACGATTTTCTCTTTTTTGTCTTGCTTTAGAAAAAGACCTGCTATATCACTAAAATAAAAACTTTGAATTTTAGCTCCTCGTATAACTGAACCTAATGGAAACGCATATACTTCATCAGTCTTTGTTGGTCTTCCATTGATTTGTATATCGGAAATTTCATCGACTTTGATAAAGTAAATTGGGTCTGTTGGGAGTTTGAAAATGTAAACATGCGTCTCTAGTCCTTCTACAACAACTGGATTTTTATAATCTGCTTCAAACCCCGCAGGAACCAATGCTGCCCTATGATTATTCTTGCCTGTTTGCCGAGCATTTTCTACAAAATCAATTGTTTCTTCTCTCTGCTCATCGGTTAGGTAGAAACTAGCAGCCACCGTCGACATGAATTCATGGTCTTTATCGCTCAAGACGCCTTCAGAACATAGAAATTCAACCAACCTTAAAAACACAACTCCTTTCTGAGCGTGGGTTAGCTCTTCATTAAGGGAGTTACAAATTCTTAACACTTTTACTGATGAAGAAGCTCTTTTCTTATTTGCTTTTTCTGAATTCCCTTGATGACTATTAACAACAGAAAGGGATTCAAATTCATCCATGAACTCCTGCAGTTGATCTTTACTTGTGAGGCGCGACAAAAATCGCTCAACAACAGAACGTCCTCTTCTATTGGTTTCCGCATTTCCAGAAACAAGCGCGAAAAGCTGAATGAGTGCTTTGAGAACGTTGCGATTCATAGTTAAGGTAAATCTATATAAAGTTGCACTGCATTCTACTCAAAAGATTTTATTTTAAACTGTTTCTATGATTAACTGGAAACTTAAGTGTTAATTTTTCAAGAATTGTCTGCACTGCTGGACAAACGAAGCTGTTTTGATATGTTAAATCGAGTAGCTGATGGAATTTTTTTCTGTTTGTGTGAGGGTAAGTGCGGCAAGCTGCAGGCCTGTCTTCATATACTTCGCATCGATTATCGTAAAGTAGAAAAGGACAAGGTGCCGATTTCAGAACCCAGTCATCGTCTTCGTCTTTATTTAAATATTTTTCAATGAAATGCGCTGGTCTGGTTTTTAACCTTTTTGATAACCTTTCTATGTCATGTTCGTAGAAAATAGGGCTAGTGGTTTTACAACAGTTAGCGCAGCTTAAACAATCAGTGTTTTCAAACACTTCGTCATGAATTTCTTGAACGGTCATGTCAAGATCTTTTGGCTTTTTTCGCTTCAGATGCTGAATGAATTTTAAGTTAGCTTTTTTACTTTCTTCAGCCTTTTTTTTAATCGAAATGCTTAATTCAGATAGAGGTGTTGACAATTTTTTTTGCAAATGTGAATTTTTTACTAATTGATGAATGTATTTTTGGCTTCTGATACAAAAATAAGAACATCCACGTTATCGCCTCATATGATTCGTACTCTGATACTATTTCTTTTGTTTTTCTCATTTCATAAAATTGAAGCAAGAGAAGTAATTATTTTCTCAATAGAGGATTCAACCGCGGGAAATTCGCGGGTTATTCCTCCTGACACAATACCTCCGCGTACTGATTTGTTTGATGAATTTGTTGAGGAAGATGAAGAAGACACAAGCTCGGAAGAAAGCTATGATGAAGTTTTTGATGAAGATTTTTGTGCATTAATTCAATGCGATTTATATGATTCTGTTTGGGATACCCTCAAAATCAATCCTTATGGTATTGATATGAAGAAAAGAACAGAATCGACTATGCTTCAGCTTGTTCAAGATGCTTCATGTGATTATATTCATCCTGTATGTGGTAATGTAACTTCCGATTTTGGATTCAGAAGTTCAAGATACCATTACGGTATTGACATTGATTTGGAAACAGGCGACGAAGTATATGCTGCTTTTGAAGGAACAGTAAGAATCTCGAAATACAGTCCTACCTACGGTAACTATGTTATCATTCGGCATCTGAATGGTCTAGAAACATTATATGCTCACCTATCAGCTAGGAATGTTTCTCCTGGTCAGTATCTTCAGGCTGGAGATATTCTTGGCCTAGGCGGAAATACAGGTCGCTCAAGAGGTTCGCATCTTCACTTCGAAGTGAGGTTTCTTGGACAGCAAATTAATCCAAGAGATATTATTTCTTTTGATGAGTATGCTTGCGCTAGTGAATCAATTTGTATCTCGCCTGAGAGCTTTTCTTATTTGAAAGCTGTTGAAAAGCAAAAGGCCAAAATGGCTGCAGCGAGGTATTACAAAATAAGAAAAGGTGATACTTTAGGCAAAATTGCCAGAAAACAGAGAACAACGGTATCCAAGCTTTGTAAGCTAAATAAGATGAGTTCTAAAACTGTTTTGAGGGTAGGTAAAAGAATTAGAGTTCACTAATTGTTTGCATTTCAATTAGAACATTATTGTCTTGGGTTAATAGAAGTTTACTAACTTTGAATAGATAATCTCTTTCATGAAGAAGTTTTCTTCCTCATCGTTATTCAATGTTCTAATCGCAGGTTTTTCGGGAATATGCTTAAGCGATAGCTTTGCCCAAAATCTAATACCCAACGGAGGTTTCGAGAATTTTACAGCTTGTCCTAATTTTGCTAGTCAGCTTAATTTAGCTGCTCCTTGGTCAAATCCCAATGCAGGAACCCCTGAATATTTTAACAGTTGTGCTGACCTTAACTCATGGGTTTCAGTTCCAGCTCAGCCATCAGGAGGTTATCAAAACGCTCATGCTGGAGAGGCTTACGCAGGTGTTTTTACCTATCGATTTGATGTCCAAAACATGAGGGAATATCTTCAAGTACCTCTTAATTCAGTTTTAGAAGCAGGGGAGTGCTATTATTTTGAGATGTTTGTTAATATGCCCAACGATCATAGATATGCGTGCGATAGAGTAGGAGCTTATGCTTCTGTTGGACCATTAAGTTCTGCGGGTGTTTCAAATTTTAACATTGAGCCTCATATAGAAAATCCTGCAGGTGCCATTCTTTCTGATACATCTGGTTGGTTGAGGATAAATGGATACTTCTCTGCCGAAGGAGGTGAAGACCACTTAACAATTGGGAACTTTAGGCCAGATGATCAATGTCAAACAGCATTGGTTAACCCTACTTCCTGGTACACTACTAGCTCCTATTTGCTTATTGATGATGTTTCACTAGTAAAAGCATCTTTTCAATCTACCCTTGAAGATCAATCTTACTGTAACATAAATCAAGTTACTCTTGATGTTTCTGAAGCTGAAGCAAATTATCTGTGGCAAGATGGCTCAGTTTTACCTACTTATAGAGTGAACAAAAGTGGTCTGTATGAAGTAACCATTTCGAGAGGTTCTTGTGTCAACGTTTTATCTGCTAATATTTCCATGTTGCAGACTCCAAGTCCGGTTCTCACTGATTCAACAATCTGTTTAGGGTATGATTTAAAACTTGAGGTACGTGATTCGGATGGCCAGTTTCTTTGGAGTTCAGGAAGCAACGATAGAACACTCAGTGTGAGTGAGGAAGGTTTATATTGGGTTGAAGTAACCAATGTATGCGGAGTTGGGAGAGATTCAATGCAGTTATCTACTTTCGATTGTGGATGCGAGGTGTTTCTGCCAAGTGCATTCACTCCTAACCAAGATGCCGTAAACGATGATTTTTACATTGCTGTTGACTGCCCCAAAATGGTTGATTTTAGCTTCTTTGTGTTTAGTAGAGGTGGTGAATTGATTTTTCAAAGTAAAGATCCGTATCAAAGATGGGATGGAACTTCGTCAGGGCGTGATTGTCCTTCAGGAGTTTATACCTACACCTTATCCTATTTCTCATTAGCAGAAGGACAAATGATACAACAAGACTATTCTGGAAGTATCCGCCTTGTTAGATAAGTTTATTGGTATCCTTTCGCCTGTAAGGCGAACAAATCAGCATACAAGCCATTTTGATTAAGTAGTTGATGATGACTTCCTGATTCAATAAGTTCTCCTTGCTTGAGCACAAGTATTCTATCTGCCATTCTAACAGTTGAGAATCGATGAGAAATGATCACCGCCATTTTGCCTTGAGATAATCCAGCAAATCGCTCAAAAACCTCATGCTCTGCTCTAGCGTCTAGAGCAGCGGTTGGCTCATCTAATATCACCAATTGTGAATCGCGCATATAAGCTCTTCCCAAGGCAATTTTTTGCCATTGGCCACCACTTAAATCCATGCCTTCTGAGAATCTGCGTCCAATCATTTGGTCGTATCCCGCCGGCAGGCGATCAATAACTGAATTAGCAAGGCTAAGCTCAGCAGCTTTTTCAATTTTTCCGATATCTTCTCTCTCGTCAATTTTTCCTGTTGCAATATTCATCCCTGCTGTAAACTGAAACTTCACAAAATCCTGAAAAATAACGCCTATCGCATTTCTTAAGTCTTGCGGATCATAACTCGAAAGAGGTATTCCATCCAATAAAATTTCCCCTTCGCTGGGGTCATAAAGTCGCGATAACAGCTTCACTAAGGTGGTTTTGCCAGATCCATTTTCACCAACTAGAGCCAGTTTTTCTCCTGGAGCAAGTTCGAACGAAATGTTTCGTAATGCCCATAATTCTGAGTTAGGATATTTAAATCCCACATTCTTAAAGGTAAATCCTTTCTTAATCGGGTTGGGAAATTCTATAATCTTCTCTGGAGCTTTGACTTTCGGCTCAATCTCAAAAAAGGCATAAAAATCCTCCAAATACATCGCTCCTTGAGCTATTGATGCCAAGCGACTTAAGATACCTTCCATTAATCCGCGCATGCGCGCAAATGATCCTGAAAGAAACGTTAATTCACCCAAAGAAATACTTCCGGCAGCAGTTCTTAGAATGATGATGATATAAGCTGTATAGTAGCCTGCAGTGCTTATAAGCGACAAGCCCATTCCAACAGAAGCTCTTTTTAATGAAAGAGATTTATTAGCCACATAATACTCATCAGAAAGCTTCTTGAAGCGACTCGTTAGGAAGCCTGAAAGCCCAAAGAGCTTTATTTCTTTAGCCGTTTCATCACTTGCTGCCGTATGCCTTAAATAATCAAGTTCCCTTCTCTCTGGAGTATAACCCTGAACCAAAGAATATGAGCGGGAATTAAAATGCGACTCACCCAAAAAGGAGGGTATTACACTTATTACAAGCAAAATAATTAGCCAGGGATTGAAAAAAATAAGTCCCGCAGCTAGAGAAATTAATGAAACGCTGTCCTGCAAAACACTTAGAACTTGTGTCATAAGCACCGTTCGCTGTAAAGTTTGTCTGCGTGCCCGTTCAAGTTTGTCATAAAAACCTGACTGCTCAAATTGCTCAAGATCAAGTCTTGCAGCATGTTCCATGAGTTTTATCGAAGAGTTATTTGCAAATAAATCGCCTAAAAGTGCGTCTAGTAATGAGATTCCCCTTGAAAGCAATTCATTCAAAAGGGTTAGGGCAAGCTCAATTCCAACCAAAAACCATAACCTTGAAAAATCACTCTGACCAGCCGAATCAATTAGAACGAGAATCTCATCAATGATTTCTTTTCCAACATAAAGCAGGAATAGTGGTAATAATGATTTGAGGAAACGTAAAGACATATTGGCAGCGGTCATGCCTGGATGTGTTTCCCATATCAATTTTAGAAATGA
>JBBEBC010000139.1:0-13477 GCA_040882555.1 Bacteroidia bacterium | reverse complement strand
TTTAAGAACAAACTACCAATATCATCCAGATTTATATTCGAGCCAAAATGCACACATTTACATTAATTCCAAATTTTTAATAAGCTCGTAAATTCCAATCTGATTGAATAGTTTCACTCCTCATATTTTAATAATTTTTTTAGATAATCCGCCTACCTCAATTATGTATATACCTTTCGCCAGCGTGGAAGTATTTAATTGAATAGAGCTTTGACTCGCATCCAATTGTGAATAAATCAAAACCCTGCCTGAAATATCCGCAATAGTCACAAGCATTTGACTGTTAAAAGACTTTTTGATATTTAGATTAACAACATCAGCCGCAGGGTTGGGGTAAAGAGAAAATTCATTTTCCTCATAATTAGTTATGCCGGTGGTATTTTCAATGACGTATAATTCACTACCTATTGCTGTCGATGACATTCCAGTGAGAAAAAGTTGGTTTCCGCAACGATTCATTGTTCTAATGTAGCTTCCTGAAAAAGGAATAATTGTTGTTCCGGCAACGGTTCCATCCGTTTTTCCAACTCCATCCTCGTCGATAAAATACAAATGGTCGTTAAGAATATGAAAGAATCCGGCCCCACCGGCCTTAAATAAAGTTGGCTGAGCTCCAGCTTCTTCAATTTTCCAGATGGTGCTTTCACCTAAATATTGCGCTTTAAAATATAGTTCAGAATTAAATTCGATAAACTGGCTTGGACTTGAGTCAGGATTTGCTGGTAATGTGTCAGTATTAATGTTTATCACGAGCTGCGTGCCATCTTCCGTTCCATCGGTTACCCACAATTCCGTTCCCAATAAGTCGCTGCCTCTTGCCCTGAAATAACATTTGTCCTGAAATTCATAATAATAACGTCCTTGCGAGCTGCTTGGAATGCCCCAGTTTCCTATTTCCGTATTGATATCTTTCAGCAAGTGAGTTCCATCTGTAGTTCCGTCGCTTATCCATGGCTCTTCGCCTATTCCACTGCTATCTGCAGAGAATATAATTTTGTTACCAAAAGCGGTAATGTAATTTGGATCACTATCGCTTCCTCCGGGGTTAATATCTTTTATCATTCGTGTTCCTTCTGGAGTACCATTAGTAACCCAGAATTCTCTTCCGTTAGCAACGCTATCGCCACAAAAATACAATTCCTCATTAAGGATTGCGCTGAATTGCCCGCCAATTTTTATATCAGCAAATTGCATGGTTCCGGCCTCCGTTCCATCGCTCACCCAAATCTTTTGTCCTGTGCCGTCGTCTGCATTAAAATACATTTTATTATTAAACAAGATTCTGTATTGTTGGCCAGTTCCCTGAGTTCCTTGCTTGATTTCTTTAAGAATATTTGTGCCTTCGGGAGTACCATCTGTAATCCATAATTCAAGTCCTCGAATACTATCATTTGCTGCAAATACCATCGATCCATTCAATGGAAAAAAATAATTATTCCAGTAATTGTCGAGATAAGATGTACTTGAATTATAGGAATTTCCATTTCCTGGCCAGATGTCTTTTAGCATAAAGGTTCCAGCTTCTGTTCCATCACTTATCCAGGGCTCCATTCCATGAATTCCGTCTGAAGCAATAAAAAGTACATTGTTACCGAATGCGGAAAGTCCGTGAGGTTCATTATCGGAGTTTATGTGAATGTCTTTTACAAGCTGAATTGTTTCTGATTGTGCCGAAATTTCGGTAGCATTAATTAAAGCCACCAACATTGAAAGAGTGAGCAGATAGTTTTTCATTTTGTCGCGATTAGTATGTGAAACTGATTAGTTTTTGATGAATTTCGAACGGCTATTGCCAATAGAAATAATATATGTTCCACCTTCGAATGCAGAAATATTTATGGCTGCAGAAGTTTGACCTGCGTGGATTAAATCAGAATAAATAATTCTGCCTGTGATATCAGAAACCATTACATTTTGGTCTTTACCAATGGGTTCAATTTCTTTCAATTGAATATAATCGGAAGCTGGATTAGGATAAAGTGTAAATGAATCTTGTTTTAATTTATTAATTACCAGGATATCTTCAATTGTGTACAATTCATAACCGACACTATTTAAAAATCTAGCAACCACAAAAACGTTGTTGTCATTGGCAACCATCGATACAACTGCTGGAGAAGCGTCACCTGGCGGATTTGCAACCTCGTATGTTCCCGCTACTGTTCCATCGGTAATCATTACATTCCCATTCGAAATAAAATAGAGCATATTATTGTGAACGAGCATTGGTCCATTAGCATCCTCATGAAAAATATAAGTACCTTCTGTGGTGCCGTCACATGTCCATAAGTTATGATCTTCTTCCCCGTCAGCAATAAACCATAAACGCTCGTTGAATTCTATAAAGTCGCCAGGATTACCTTCTGCGTTGCCTTCGCCTATTTCCTTCAATAAATTTGTTCCTGCTTCTGTGCCATCCGTAACCCATAGCTCTCGGCCTGTGGTAGCATCCTGGGTTGCACAGAAATATGCCCGCCCATCAAATGCAAAGTAATTCCGGGAGAATTGATAGTTACTGCTATTGATTTGCTTTATCAGATAAGTTCCTTCTTCAGTACCATCGCTGACCCAGGGCTGCTCGCTGTAACCTGCAGAGTCACCACTGTAAATAAGTTTATCGCCGAGCGAAATTATGTATGAAGGTTCGTGAGAATAAACCCCTGGATATGCGTCCTTTACCATCATCGTTCCGCTGACAGTTCCATCAGTGACCCATAATTCTTGTCCGATACCGGCAGAATCGGCATTAAAATAAAGTTTACCATCAGAATGAATTGCAGAATAGCCAAAACCTGAAGGCGCTACACCATGAAATCTCTGTGTACCTTCTGTGGTTCCATCGGTCACCCACATTTCAAAAGCGTTTCCTTGCCCATACGATGCACGAAAGTAGATCTTGCCGTTATAAAGAGACCGTCGGGTCGGGTAACATCCATCATCTCCTGGAAGAACATCTTTTAATAACATAGTTCCTTCTGGAGTTCCATCTGTAATCCAGGGTTCGGATCCATGCACGCCATCATTCGCCCGGAAAATCATCTTTCCATTTATTGGCGTAAAATAATTGTTTTGGTAGTCGTCTGTTTCATCGGAGCTTGCCACTGAACTGTATTCACCTTCAAGAATATCTTTAAGCATAAATGTTCCCGCCTCAGTTCCATCGCTCACCCAAGGCTCGCGTCCGTGAATTCCGTCATCGCCCATGAAAAGAATTTTACTACCAAAAGATGTAATACCATTTGGATATGCATGACTTACATCATTGTCAAATACATCTTTAACAAGCACAAGTGTTTCGGTTTGAGCATGCGAATTAATTGTTCCTATTAGAAAAATGAGAATTGAAAAGGAAATGGATTTCATAAAAGTTGTTTTAACAGACTTAAATAAGGATTATAAATCTCTGACACAATTTTAATTCATGCAGATGGGAGTTACTCTTGTTGTTTAGCAGTTGGTGATTTTGGATGTATAGTTGGAAAGGAAATGGGAGAAAGCAACATGAGAACTGCTTGCAAGTGGCGGGTTAACTTCAAATTAACTCAGTCATTCCATGATCAATTGTAATAAAAATAGATTCCTAGATTTTTAGGTAGCTGTCAAGGAAGGTTGAAATCGGATTTTAGCAATTTATTATTAAGAATAATCAGTCCTTCTATAATCGATACTGTAATTAGGCAACTTCAAATTATTGGTTTTCTCGCCCAATATAGATATCGAGAATGGTAGCTTTTCTAACTCCAATTCTAACATCTTTCTGCCATTTATACAGTCAAACTCACCAATGGCTAAATAGCTTCCCTCAAAATCAGTGTTTTCAGGCAATTTTAAAAACTGTTTTAAAACAGAAATCCGATGAAATCACTTTTTACTTCCCTTTTGTTTCTGTTCAGTGGTTTCTTTTTCTCCTCAAAAGCACAGGACTTAGAAAAGATTAATTTTAAAAAACCATTTGAGATAAGTGGGAATATAAATTTTACGTCGGAAAGCTATTCTGTACGCGGACTTTCAGCTCGTCGCCAGCCTTATTCTTGGGTAATTTCAGGTGCTCCTACAGTAAAAGTTTTTGGATTTCAGCTCCCGTTCAGCTTCCTTTTCAGCAATTTTCAGAATCGTTACTACCAGCCTTTTAATCAGTTCGGAGTAAGTCCTAAATATAAATGGTTAAAGCTCCATGCAGGTTACAGAAATATTTCATTTTCTCCATACACTTTGGCTGGTTTCAGAATGCTTGGTGGAGGGGTCGAATTAACACCAGGAAAACTTCGATTGGGATTTATGTACGGACAACTTAACCGTTCCACTTCGATTGATTCAGTTGAATTTGCAAATCCGCTCGCATTTCGTCCTACACCAACTTACAAAAGGATGGCTTATGCAGCAAAGCTCGGTTTTGGAACAGCAAACAATTACTTTGATTTAAGCTATTTAAAAGGTTGGGATGTCGTAAAAGAAACTGATGCGGCTGCGTTAGATTCTATAGCTCCCGCCGAAAATACGGCTTTGGGATTTTCATGGAAATTAACTTTTTTCAAAAAGCTTTTCTGGCAAACAGACCTTGGTGTGAGCATCTACACCAACGATACACGCTCCGATTTAGTTATCGATTCAACCAATAAAAAAATTGAACGTCAAGTGCTAGGAAATTGGCTGCAAGCGCGCATTTCAACTCAGTTTTTAACAGCAGGTGAAACGAGAGTTGGGTACCAGGATAAATACTTTGGCTTATCAGTTTCTTATAAACGTATTGACCCAGATTACAAATCAATGGGAGCTTACTTTTTCCAAAGCGATATTCAGCAAATAAATATTTCACCAAACCTCCGTCTATTAAAAGGTAAATTATTTATTTCTGGAAGCGGCGGTATTCAAGAAGACAATCTCAGTAAATTAAAGCTGGCAACATCAAGACGAATTATTGGAAATGGGAATATTTCATGGAATCCTTCGTCTCTTTTCGGACTTAATATTAATTACAGTAACTACGGAATAACACGTAATCCATTTGTTGCAACACCATCTACAGAATTATTCAAACAGGTTTCTCAGAGCTTTTCTGTGGTGCCTTATCTGAATTTTATTAACGACCGCTATGCACAAACTTACCAGCTAGTTACAAGCTATCAGTCATTAAATAATCCCGTGCAATCAATTAATACGGCTGCAGACCAGCATACAACAGTTGGTTCATTTATTTATGGAATTAATTGGGTAAAATCGACACTTTCATTAAATGGCTCAATTAATTACAACAACACAGAATTACCGCAGGGTGCTGTTGGGTCATATGGTGCTGGGCTCGGAACAGGAATAGGTATTTTAAAGAAAAGAATGCAATTAGGTGCTAATCTCCTTTTGAACAATAATTATTTCAATGGATTAGCCAACGGAAACACGGTTAACGGAACAGTGAATATTGCTATGCCTTTAAAGAAAAAACAGAATCTCCAGTTTCAATTGATTTATCTAAAAAATAAATCCAATGATGAAACAGTAATAAAGAGTTTTTCAGAAGTCACTGTAAGGCTGTCTTATGGAGTATCATTTTAATTAAGTCGAGTATGAGATCATTACTTACAATTCAAGGTATAAAAAGAGGATTTGCTGCGCTGATTTTATTCATCAACGTATCGCAATTAAATGCCCAGCAGGTTATAGTAAATCTGGTATTGCAGCCTCCATATTCGGGCAGTCTTATTGATTACAGCAATCTCGAAAACCGCGCGATTATTTCGTTGACTAATACAACTTCCAACATGAAAGAAGTAAGGCTAATTGGTAGCATAACGAATGAATCTCAGGGTCTTTTCATTCGAACTGCTGAAGATTATCAGCCTTCTATACCAATTATTCTGCCGCCAAATTCTACCAAAATTTTAAGGGCAAATCCTCATGGCGTCAACTTTCTTGATCAAGGGAATATTCGCACCAATGCTACGGATGCGCAACAACAGGAAATTATCCGAACAGGACTTTTACCTGAAGGTTATTACCGCGTTTGCCTCGACGTTTATGAATATACTAATCAAGTGCTACTTTCGCCCCAAGGAAGTGGTTGTTTTGGTTTTGATATATCGCAGGCCGATCCTCCGATCATAACTTATCCACTCAACGGAGAGGTATTGCCGGTGATGAATAGAAATCCTGTTTTCACTTGGACACCACCATTGGGAAGCCTTGCAGGAGCGCAAATAAAATATGATCAGATTGTTGTTAAACTAATGCCGGGACAAAATCCAAACGATGCAATTTCTGCAGCTAGAGATTTCAATGCGAATAATCCAGTAATATTTAATCGTAATCTCATTGCACAAACGTATATCCGTCAGCCATTTGACCTTCCTTTTGAGCCTGGTGAGAACTACGCCATGCAAGTAATTGCAAAAGACATAAACAACAATCTGCAAATCAGGAATTTGGGCCGTAGCGAAATCATTGTTTTTAGTTATGGTAAGCAACAAAATGTGAATCCAACTGGATTAACAGTAGATAATAATATTTCTGATTTGCTTACATCGATCAATCTGACAGGAAACTTAAGGTATTTCTATAATGTTGCAAATGCTCCTTCCGGAAATTCAGGCGGTGTTCAAATGAATGGTAATGGCTTGAATATTATCAATAATTCCTCAAGTGGAAATAGCTCCAATAATAATGGGTATTACAACAACATTGCAGGGAATTCACTACCACCGTCGGGAAATAATTTAGGTTCTGGAAACATAGGTAATACTGGCAGTTCGAGCGGAAATGGGATTAAGCAAAACAACAATCAAACGCCAATAAACGGAATTGGCAATTCAAGCCAATCAACTAACGGAATTGGCGCAAATAATACTGCTGGATTGCAGCAACCCGGTCAAGCAACAGGCACTGGTACTGGCAATGCGAGAGGTGGAAATAATAATCAATATAACTTTGACAATCGAACCAACCAAGCTCAAAGTGCATCTGAAACTAATGGTTTTAGTGTGCGAATGGACGATGGCTTTATTCGGGTTGGTACGGCGCAATATGAGCAGTTGGAGAACAGTGCCTTGGGAGGCGTTTCCGTAAAATTAGTTCTTGGATGGCAGTTAGAAAACCCTACACAGAATGGTCTTGATAATTTTGTAAATCCGGGAAATACGGTGCCCGCTCATATTCAAATGCATGTAAATAGTGCGCCTCAGAAATGTACGAAAACCCTCGCTGTTGCATTCACTGTTTCAAATGGAAATTTCGGCTTTAGCGTTCCTGAGCTAGATGAAATAGATTTCGGTTGGCAGGAAGGATTGCTTGTTGGAGATGTTGGTTCTGATTTTCAATTAGCGCCAGGTTCTTCTATGACACAGGCTTACGGAATGATAAGCTATTCAGGTCGTTTTAAACGTGTTTTACAGGTAATGATTGAAAGCAATTATCACTGTGATCCAGTTCAATACAGTGTTGATGTTCCAGAAAACGGGAATCTCGGAAAATTTTATGCTCAGGTTAGAACAATCAATGCATTTGCATACATCATGGAAAAGCAGGTTTTTACGCCTGTTGGAAGCCAAGAAGTGATGTTGCTTCGTAAATCGGGCGACCGCCCAAGCAAAGTGCCAAAAGACGAAGGAACACCTGGGAATTTCGATGCAAAATCAACCATCACGAAAGGTGGCGTTACGTATGAAATTATTCAGAAACAAATAACGCCTGCTGATGGCTTTTATAAAGGACAAGTTGTTTTTAGCAATGTTGTCCAATGGGATTGCGCCTCTTCCAAAGACCGTTACTTTATTTATACACGTATTGCCGACGCTCAGCAAACCAATCAGAGTTTTGTTGATATTACACCGGTTGAATACCGTTATTTTCATCACGATGACTGGAGTTACGCCAGCCAGACAAATACATGGAACCCAAGTAATATCAACCATTGCGAAGAAGACGCATTGAAAGGAATTCGCTATGGGACTGCCAATTCCTCTTCCGCTCAATTCGCATTTCAAACAACAGATTTCTTCAACATGGTTCAATTGCAACGTGCAAAACCCAGGTTGTATACCACTGTTAGAAATTCTCAGGCGAGCGTTTCTGCAACCGAAAATAACCGAGCAGAAGGTAATGTTAGCTGGAAAATTTGGAAGATTTCTAAGGCTGGGATGCAAGACTTGAAGGGTGAATTTGGATTGGATTGGGGAACAACAATTACTAACGCAGGAGCAGTTGGAGTATCGTTAATTAATGCTTCTTATCCTGGTGCTATGACACTTGAATATTCCGGAATTACGGCAAACGACGGAAGAATTGACCGCGACAATCTTGGTTCTCAATGGTCGGGTGATGCGCAAATTGGATATTATCGCTTATTGACTGTGGAGAAATCTGGATTTAAAGGGCAAGCAGTCAGGGCTATTGCTCAAACGGCAAATAATACTTCGGGTGATGTTGGCTATATACCTTTTGGAACGGCGCATAAAATCAATGATATTGAATTAATGCCTCGCGGAGTTGTCTATGTTAAGTTGCACAACGAACTTGATCAGACCGTTACTGCGCAGGCGATTTATTATGTCGATCCGGCTGTTAATCAACAAGGAATTTCCAGCGCTACAAATTCAGGTGGTGGTGCCTTGGTTTATTGTCCCACTGGTTCAGTTAAAATCGTTGTTATTCCATCTGATCCTGATAAATATCAGACAGATACAGTTACGATAAATGTTCCTGCAGTTAGTAGTATTCAGGATATTCCAACGGTAGATGTATTAATTAAATTCAGGATACATCGAATTCATTTTATTGTAAAAGATGCGAATAATCAAAACATTAGAATAGCAAAGGCAACAGTAAAACTGATGAATTCGAATGCAGTATTTTACGACGATCTTAAAAGTCCATGGACCGACGCCGAAGCTGCCATGCTACCGCCAATTGATGACTCGCAGGTTGGTATCGGAAATGAGATCTTAAATCAAAATGTAAACGGAAATAATGTGCTGATAAACCAAAATCAAATTGGTCAAATGCAGATGTATAATCCGAATGTTAAAAAAACAAATAATGGTGGTGGTGTTGACTTTGCTTTTCGAAATTCGAGCGATGATTTTGAATTTCGTTTCTACAGTCCAGACGGAAAAGAATATGTAACTAAGGTAAGGCAGGTTCACAACAACGCAGGCACAACCTGGAAACAGATCGTTGTTAAATTAACTATCGGGCGGATCATTAGAGGAACAGTGAAGCTCAGCCAATCGCCCGTTGCAAATGCTACCGTTTCTGATTTGGAAGGAAATTACCAGACACAAACAAATGATTCGGGGTATTATGAGATTCATTGTGTTCCAAAAATTGATATGTTTTTTGCTGCATTTAAACAGCCTTATATCGGAGCTGAATACGACGAAGCGGCCCAAAGCGCTAATGGTTTGTATATCGATGTTTCAGGGAATTCTATTGAAGTTTTTAATGAAACACCGGCTGTCAATAATAATTCGGGCGTAATTGGTTCGGGAAATCCATTGGGTCTCGATGTTCAATTGGATATAAATGCAGTTGTTAAGAAGACAATCAATTTTAAATTAACGACCTACGATCGGCTCGACCTTACGAAATTGCTTGGCTTTCCACTTGGTGTCACAAAGCTTACAGAAGGAAATCCAGTTAAAATAAAAGGATTTATCACAATTTCTGACGAAGCAAATTCCGTATTTAAAATCACTGAAGAAACAATGGAAGAAGGCAATGTAAACCGACTTTTAAATTTCGGTCAAATTCAGGTGGGTGCAGACAATCAGTTGAATCAATATGGTGTTGCTTATGCCAGACCAATAGCCGCTTCAACACCCGTTAATAAAAACCAGATGAACGTTAAAATGTACAATTATCAGGCAACTTTAATTGACTCAGTAAATGGATTAACTTTAAATAAATTCCAGAATATCAAAGGTTCATTAAATGGGTTTGTTAAAATTTCACAAAATTCATTTCTTGATAATTCGTTTGATTTAACTAATAATCAGGATATTTATCTTGAAGATCACGGAGGTGGAAATGCGTCCATGAAATTTCCAGCTATTGGCTCTGATGGCGCAAGTCCATACACAAATTCAAGCGACTTTGGAGTGGTTAATCAGTCAGGTAATGCACTGCAATACAAGATCTTCGGATTTGATGCAAGTGCTCAAAAAGCCGGTTCCTACATTTCGCGCGATTCATTAGTCCTAAATACAAGAATTCATACAAACATTGCAAACATATCACCTTCAGACCTTAATATTTTGATTGGTAAAATTGCTCTTGTTAATGGAGAATTAGCTGATGGAACATTTAATTCATCATTTACAATTAATCTTGATCAGTTTAAATTAAAAGCTACCCAGGTTGCACTCTCACAAGGTGGATTTAGCTTTAAAGGAGTTCTCGAAACACCTGGAATGAACCTCGATTATTTAAATGCTCAGTTAACTTCAACAAGCTTTGCAATTCCCGACAACAGCATGCAGGCAGAAAATGCTAAATTATTAGGCGTAATTCCTGTGGAAATTAAAACGGGAATTTCATTCGGTTATGACGTTAATTATCAAGGAGGAAACTGGGTGCTTGCTATCGATGGTGGAAATCCTTCTGCAACCATCAGCACAGCTAATTTCAGCGGTTTTCCATCTGATAAAAAGATAGATCTCGCATCGCTTTATTTCTACAGCAATGGTGGTCAGAATGTAAATCTCTTCAACACTGGAAATTACAATTATCGTTATGAAAACATTGCAGATTTTACTCTTTCATCATTGCTAATTACTAATAATTCAATTAAAGTTGTTGGCAATCTAGATCTCGGAATTCCAAATTTCTTAACGTTCACAACTGCCCGTACTTTTACTCTACAAAATGGCGCATTAACCGGAAGTGCTTTAGAAAGTTTCCCAGTAAATCCGGTTGCTGTAAATGGTATTATTATGCGTTTCGCAAATAGTAATAGTTCAAGTATTACTTTTTCTCCTGGAAGCCTTGTAATTAGAGGAAATGTAAGTGATGAAGACCCAAATCTATTTCAGAATATTAATTTCACGCTTACAAAATCAAATCAAGACACACGACTTGTAATTAACGAGCTTGAGCAACAAAGAATGAGGTTGGGCGGCACACCAGGCAACGGACGCATGGAAGCAACGAATCTTTCTGGTGAAATGGCAGTTGCAAATAATAATTGGAATTACCTTTTTATGGATGGTGATCTTCCTCGTGACAAAGGTTTCTCAGAAGGCAAACGCAGAATGAGATTCGATATTCGTGGGGGACTTGAAGTCAATAACCAAGGTGTAGCCATAGATAATGTAGAAACGCCTTTTGGAAATATCACGATGCGCTATGATGCCGCTTATCAGAGACTTTCCGGGAACCTTGAATTTGCTTCTGAAATTAAAAATGGACCATCTTTATCAGGTCATGTTGCCATAGTTATGGATAAGTTGGGCTTCTATTTCGTTTGCGGAGGAACAATGGTCAGCAGTAATCCGAGCGCTGAAGGAGGCGCATTTATACTCATCGGTGACTACACTCAGAAAACTGAAGAGATGGCAGAAATATTAAAACAACACAGTCATTATTACGACGTGCTTGGCACACTGCCAGCAGGATATACGAATGCAAATGACATTAAAGGATTTTTTATCGAAGGATCTGCCAATATTCCTGTCCCATTAATTCCAAATTTTGATATTAATCTCATTGTTGTGAGCGCATCACTCCATATAAATGTTGGTGGCGATTTACGTTTCGGGATGAATTTCAGCGATTTAAATATGTACAATGTTGGTATGGGAGTTTTTGTAGATGCGGAATTTGGAGTCGGTGCTTCGGCTATTGTTGCTTGTGCTGGTGTGGATTTGCATGTGATTGCTGGATTGGATTTTGACGGAACATATTGGAGCAGCAACAATTTTGAAATCACTGCTACGGGCTACATTACACTTCAAGGAAGCGCTTATTATGGCGCTGGAGTTTATTGCGATGCAGAATGTGACGGCTTATGCGTTAGCGATGGTGCAAGCGGTTCAGTGGGATTAATTGTACAAGGAAAAATAACTGCTTCATTAGAATCTGTGGTTGACTTAGATGTAAATAATCTAATTCCTGATTACGAAATAATTTTTGACGCTTCTGGAAATACATTTTCGGAGAATAATTAGAGTCTGTTTATAATGTCCGCCAGCTTCGTTATGCACTTTTTCAAAACTCCTCATTTACCCATGTAAACTAATGGTTTTAAAAAAGATGAAAGCCTCGCCATCGAACATTATAGTTCAGACTCACGACTCTAAGGACAGACACTAATTAATTGTTGTATTCATTTATATCATGAGAAACGCACTATTATTTGTATTAATTCTTTTATCATCTGGTTCTTATGCCCAGGAAAAAGTCGAAAAACTGGCACGAGTTGGAGGAAAAGGAATATTTGTTTTCTGCAGCAATAAAATTCCAAAGCAAAACAGCAGTTTTAAAAGCATTAGAATTGAGCGCAAATCTGAAAAGGATTCTGAATTTAAAAAAGTTGCTGATCTAGCTGCCGTTTCATCACCAAAAGAATTCAAAAAGAGATTTAATTCTTCTCAAGAAATGTTTCCTTACCCAACAGAGTTGAATATTTTTAACCTTGATTCTATTTGGAATATCTCCGAAAAAAGTCCTACGATTAAATCCTTAGGAATTGCAGGTGGAAGTCTTTCAGTGCTTGCTGGATTTAATATGCTATGGCTAGATAAAGATGTGAAAGAAGGAGTTTCCTATGAATATCGTGTAGTTGGAGTCGGTGAGCCTGTGTTAGAATCATTGCCCATAAAATTCGAAAAGATTGCACCTGGAAAAGGACTTTCGTTCATTAAAGCGAATTATAACCAAACAGCGAATAAAATTGAAATCCACACTTATTCAACAGACAGAGATAAGCCAGTTTATATTGAAACTTGGAGAAGCGAAAATAAAGGACCATTTATCAAGGTTCTATCTACCTTCACATTCGCATTGAAAAATGATTCCGTAAAATATCGAACCACAGATGCAACGACTACAGCTTTTCAAGTATATCATTACGCATTAAAATCTTGGGATGTTTATGGGAATCTTTTTCCAGTTTCAGATACCGCATTTATAACGGCGCTTGATTATTTACAAATGCCCTTACCACATAAGATTTCTGCAATTGGAGACTCAAGCGGTAAATCAATTAAAATAAATTGGACCCAACAGGCGGCTGGTGCATTAAAAATGATGACATTATATCGCAGCAGAAATTCAGTAAATGACTTTGAACCTATTGCTGTGCTCTCGGCCGAACAAAATGAATACGTTGACGAGCAGGTTGAGCCAGTAACACCATACTTCTATTATTTTGAAGTTGTATTTAAAGCCAGTGATGCTCCTAAAAGAACCGCGAGCTTTGCAGCAAATTTCTGGGATAAATCGAAGCCTGAAATTCCCCAATACCTTGAAACTCAAATTACAGATAAATTAA
>JBBEBC010000138.1:0-13935 GCA_040882555.1 Bacteroidia bacterium | reverse complement strand
AAATGTACAGGTGAATGTTTGGGTGCAAAATAGAGGCTGCAAAGTATATGATCATACCGCAGATAATGGAATAGTTACTTTTCATTGGGCAAATGCAGGAACTGAATTAGTATGGCCATCAAGTTGGGATGGCACAAGTTTTTTTGAACTAGGATTAGTGAAAGGAGATGAAATTGAGCAAGTGGATATTACAGAAAACATCGACATTGCCCATGAAAGAGTTCGTGTTTCTGCCAATTGGTCTTTACCCGACCCAAGCGACTATGAGGATTTTTTTGAAGGTGTAGACTTTACGCACTTTTGCTTGCTTGCCAGAATTAATTCTGATAATGATCTTTTAAATGAAGTTACTGTAGAACCATATCCACTTTACACAAACGTTAAGCATAATAACAACATCGTTTGGAAAAATTTTACCATCATTGATAAATTTGATGGCATTACCGGCCAAACATTTACTGATGATGTTGTATTAGGAGGTTCTGTAATCGTTGGTAACAATAGTACTGCGAATGCTAATTTTAAATTACAGTTTCAAGTACCCACTAACGAAACAGGAAAACCAATTACTGAAGAAGCTGAAGTACGGTTAACACTAAGCGATTCATTATGGCAACGCTGGGTGAATGGTGGTAAACAAGGTTATGAAATAGAAGAATTCAACGCGAGCAGGCAACAAATATTGCTAACAGCAGACTCTGCTTATATATCTAATATTGCACTAGATAGTTCTATGCATACGGGTTTATATGTAAGCGTAAATTTCCTAACCAATGAGCGTAGCGCAAAAGAATTATTTACCTTAAGAGCTCTTCAAATTCTAGACGATTCTACACAGCGAGTTCTAGGCGGCGAAACCTATATCATTAAACCAGACCCATACAGAGCACACTTTGACGCTGATGCAGGCGACGACCAAGATGTATTGATTGGTAATGCTTATTCGCAAAATGCTAAAACAATAGCTGATTCAGCCATTTACAATTGGTATAATTCGAGCGGTGTTAAAGTGTTCAGCGGAGCAACAATGACTGATTCAGCAACTTCTACCTCAACAGAAACATATAAACTCGAAGTAATTGCCAAAGAAGATGGCTACAAAGATTATGATGAAGTAACAATTACAACAACACTTGGTAGAATTACAAGCGTGGCTCCAAATCCTATTAACACAGGTACTTTGGCCATTGGTTATAAAGTTTCAAGTACAGCTACAAGTCCTAAAATTAGAATTGTAAATATTAGCACGAGTGCCTTCACAGAACACACAATTAGCACAGGAACAGGCACTTTAAATATTGATATTTCAGCTTATGCAAGCGGAGCTCATACCATCCTTTTAATTTGTAATAGCACAACGGTTGATGATGAGTTGTTGGTGGTGCAGTAGTCTATAAATATGGTCGTGTAATAGAAAGAAACTGAAAATAATACCAAAACTTTTCAATTGTCGTTTTGTTTAAACTGTCAAACCGTCAGCCTTTGGCTTTAGGCAGGAGTTTTGTAAATTGCACAACACAATAAGATAATCTCAGCACAATGCGTATTCTGTTTATAATCATCATGATCTACCTGGCATTCAGGCTTCTCGTTAATTTCGTTTTGCCTTTAGTGCTTCGATCGGTGGTGCAAAAAGCTGCTCAGAATATGAACCAAGGCCCGTTTCAACAACAAAATTATCAGACCAATAAAAGAAGGGAAGGTGAGGTAAGTATTGAAACTCCTAAACCACCTAAGAACAAACGTGGTTCTCTTGATGACACCGGTGAATATGTCGATTTTACTGAAATAAAATAATCCAAAGGCTTGCAATCGCAAGCCTTTTTTATATCTAGTTAATTCTTGATTAAATTCTGAAATAGCTCAAAAAAATCAATAATTTAGGTGCACCGAAAAAAAATACTTGTTTGGATTCATTGTTAAAATGAAGGATGCTAATCCAAGATAAGACGTCTTAGTTCTTGGTTTGAAATTCAGTTACAAAAGACCTGTTTAACTTGTATCTTTAGGATAAAGAGATTATTATCAATCTTTTATCCTGTAAACGTCTGACTTATTTCTAGCAATATTTCTATAAAGAAAGCCTCCCGGTTGAGGGATAACTTCGGCTAAATCAAAAAGAATAACATCTTTAGGTAATGCCTCAAAATAAAGAGTGCAATTAAAAGATTGGTTAGATGGCACTTCAGTCCAGTTAGGTGCCATACTCACGTTCTCTGCATGAACTAAACGGCTTTGGTGATTAGTTGTTTTAGAAAGTAGATAAGTGGTGCTCCACACGCGAATGGCGAAAAAATCGTCTTGAGCAGGGAATGTTAGATGCACAATAACATATCCACGTTCTTCCACTTTGCGAGCGAAATCAACCAAGGCATCTGCATCAACAATTGTTTCAGTGATTGTATCTATTTCTGGAAAATTTCCCATCACCTTTTATTTTATTGCTTGATGAATTGTTTGGTGAAACACTCATTCGACTTTGAGCATAATCTCAAAAGATAATTCCCAGGTGTTAAATGAGAAATAGTTACTTCTGCAGACGTTTCTCCGCCTTTAACAGGGATATTTCCCAAGTGCTTGCCTTGGACATCAAAAATACCTATTGAAGTAGGATTTACATTCGTCCAATTAAGCTGTATGGCAGATTTCGAAGGATTTGGGTAAATAGTAATCTGAACATCATCTTCTTTGGAAAGGAGATTTTCATCTTCAATTGAAAGACTGCTATCAATAACAGCAAAGGTATATTCACCAAGCTTAAGGGTATCGACAGTGAAGTTCCCGAATTTATCGGCAGTGCTTGAAAAAGTCTGTTGAATCGCATCTATCACTCGCCAATCTTTTGAAGGGTTTTCTCTATACATTAGATATAAGTTCTCTTCGCTGGTGATGAGCTCATGATCGAGCCAACCGCTTGAAGTACCTTGCGTTCGGCCATTATAAGTAAATTTCAGCGAAGCTTGAAAGCCATCTTTCAAAACTCCGTCAACACGCCAAAACCTCCTATTGCTCAATTGATAAACACTAAAAGGATCTCTCATCGGATCAGGGGCAACCCAATGATGCTCTACTCTAATTAACACTGAATCGCTCACTTCTTGAGTATTCACTTCAATCAAGGCATTGCTCCAATTCTGGTTTCCAGTTGTTGAAACAAATCGTTCATCTGCTGTCATCGCTTCGCTAATACCTTCATCACGGTTTAGCGTAGCGAAAACAGGAACAAATGGAACATCCACATCAACACTTCCATTAGGGCCACTCAACATAACATCTTCGGCAAATAACTCAAAGTTTTCACCTCTAAAACTTAATTCAAACGGAACGTTTGTATAGGTATGTTCATTAGCTACAGAGTTTTGACTGTAATGAATTCGGTAAGTATTAAAGCTCAAAAATTCAACTGAATCAACGATAAATTCACCCCAACCTGGAGTATCAACCCAATCGCTAAAAAAAGAATGTAAATCCAAGCCAGTTGATGCTTCTAAGGCATCTCTTAAATCATTAGAGTTAGCATCTTTGAACGAATATTCATTTAAGTAATCGGTAAGTCCAGTGTAGAATAGACTGTCGCCCATGTAGGTGCGGAGAGAATGTATAATATCAGAAGGTCTTTCGTAAGTGGAGTTTGAATAGGTATATTCATGAGGTACATTAGATAAAGGCCAATAACCATCATCTTTAACATGACAAAGTTGCAGCATAGATTTGTGATTCAATCTTACTTCTGCATCATAGGTTTCACGGTTTATAATCCATTCATCAAACAGGCGCTCGGTATAGGATGCCCAGCCTTCATTGAGCCACATTTCAGAGGCTGTTCTGCAAGTTGCTAAATCTCCGAACCAATGATGAGCAAGTTCGTGGGCCATGATGTGTTGGTTTCCTGCAGCTCCGCTGGATAACAAAGCACGCGGATAGGCAATGTTTGTAGCATGTTCCATGGCACCTGCGCCAAAAGGGACCATCACATAACCAACGCGATCCCAACGATAAGGACCAAAGTGAGATTCAAATTCATGAAAAATAGCTTCGAGACTCACGAATGCATTTTTTACAGCTTGGGTATCTCCCGCGACAGCGGCCAGCTTTACATTTAACTCAGGATAAAGAAGACTTTCATACGTATAATTTAGTTCCTCGAAAGGAGCCACGGCAACAGATGCTAGATAGCTAGGTATCTCCTGATTTAATTCCCAGCGTCTGGTTCTAAGACCATTTTCGACTACGTCGGAAGTCATGATACCTCCGCAATAGGAAGTCAAATTTTCAGGCGAAATCACTTCCACCGAATAGGTGCAACGCTCAACAAAATTATCGAAGCAAGGAAACCAAACCCTACCAAAATTGTGTGGATCGGCTAAAAAGCCTACACCTATATTATATGCAAATCCTCCTGAAAAGGAGAAACCACCAAAACCTGAGGCGTCATCTTGAGGGGTTCCACGGTAAAAAACAGTGATGGTATCTTGCATAGTTGACTCAAGATTTTGTCCCAGCTCAATAATCAACTTTTCGCCTTCTCTAATAAACGCGAGTTGAGAGTTGGTATTTTTAACTGAGTCGACTTCTAGGGCAAGTAAATCGAGTGTTATGGAGTTGATGTTATTCACCTTTGCCATAAAAATGATACTGCATTCACCAACTACTTCTGGAGTCGGTAAATTGCTCATATCCAAAACAATAGAAGTATGAATAATGTCAATACTATCGCTTCTAGGGTCTAATGCTGAAGCATCTGCACGCCCTGACTTACAGGCATGTTGTTGAGCATTAAGCAAGAAAGTGGAGATCAATAAAAGAAAAACTAAACTAATTCTAAGCATACTTGTAAAATGTATTCGTCATTGCAAAAATGACTTTTTTTGAGCGGAAATTCAGGTTTCGTATATGTAAAGGTATAAGATAAGAGCGATCTTGATATACCTTGCTTCATTTACCCATTTAATCTGTACAAGCTTTACAAATCCCTTGAGCACTAAGGTGCATTTGATTAACAGTGTATCCTTTAGGTAATGAGTATTGAGGAAGAGAAGAGATGTTTAAGCAATAGATGTTTCCACATTCAATACAATGAAAGTGCAAATGTTCATCTTGATGTTGATGGTCGTTGCAATCGTCTTTGCATAAGGCATACTTAGAAAGCCCTGCCATATCAATGATTTTATGAACTACTCCTTTTTCTTCTAAAGATTTTAGTGTACGGTAAATTGTAACCCGATCGGCATCATCAGAAAGTTTGTTTTCAAGCTCAGGTTGTGATACTGCATAAGGCATTTTGTTAAGCATTTCGATAACCTTGACACGAATTCCGGTTTTTTTAAGACCATGACTTTTAAGAATGCTTGAAGCTTGTTGCATGCGACGGAATAATTAAAATTGGGTATTTATGCCAAGTAGTTTTGCTGTAAATTTCAACTGTTTTTATCCTTTGTTTATTACTTTAAGAGCTGATAATTAGTCACTAAAACAGAAGCTGATATATTTAAAATTCTTTCTAATTCCCTGATCATATCAACAGTTAACCTTTTCTTTTTATTCAAAATTTCAGAAACTCTACTTTTTCCGCCAATGATTCCAATTAAATCCTTTTGTTTTAAGTTCATTTCTTCCATTCTTATTTTAATAGCCTCAATAGGGTCAGGCGATTCAATGGGATAATACTTGTTTTCGTAATTTTCAATAAGCAATGATAAAATTTCTGCTTCATCTCCTTTTTTTGAATTAGGGACAGCGTCAAAAATTAGCTCAAGTCTTCCCAATGCCTTATTATAATCATCTTCAGTTTTTATTGGTCTAATTTCCATAATTTCAAAAGTTAAATAGTGTTTGCATCAATTTTGTCGTAATCATCATATGTACCTATAAACCTTATAAACGCCCACTGCCTGAGATAGTTAAACTTTACAATGAGTCGATACGAATTCCCTTTAATATTAAATACAACTCTATTGTCTTTTAAAATACTAGCATTTACATAAGTTATTTTAATTTCATTCGGCGATTTCCAGCTAGAATTTATAGCAGTCTCATACCAAGTCTTTAGATATTGCTCTGAATCCGCATGTTTCTCCCAAAACTCCCTCAAAGTTTTCTTCGCAATTATTCGCCTCATAATGAATTGCTTGATGTAAATGTATGAAAAAGTTCTCTAAATACGAACATTATTTTCAGGTAATTTTCGATGAAGATTCACAAATATACAAATACAACTCAATTGCAGCTGCAACAATGTTGCATTTGTAATGATTGTGTTATATTTGCAACCATATTCATCTCCAATTAAATGATGATACGCTTTCTTAGGCACATTTTTATTTTACTTGCAGTTGTAGGTTCATCCGCTTTGCAGGCGCAGTTCACATTAAAAGGCAAAGTGCTTTCTAATGAAGGTAAGGCAATAGAAGGAGTGACAGTGTTCTTGCACGAGGCTAACCTTAGTCGAATTACTGACAAAACCGGAACTTTTGAATTCTCAGTAATTAAGCCGGGCAATTACCATTTGCATTTAAACAGGATAGGGTATGCTGCAAGGCAAATAGATATTAAGCTTCAAGAAAATTTGGAGATGGAATTTGTCATCCAGAAAACCTACTTAGAACTTCGTCAAGCAATTGTTGAGGAAAGTATGTTTAAGAGTGGACAAAGCGAAAGTTCTCAATCAGTAAATATGGTAGATAGAGATCAGCTCCTTAAAAACGGCGATTTTTCTCTAGTTAAAATGCTTGAAAGTGTTCCTGGGGTTAGCTCTATTAATACAGGAACTGGAATTTCTAAGCCCGTTATTCGAGGCATGAGTTTTAACCGCGTTGTTGTCGCCGAAAACGGTATTAAGCAAGAAGGTCAGCAGTGGGGTGGAGATCATGGATTAGAGATTGATCAGTTCGCCATAGATAGGGTAGAGGTGATACGTGGACCAGCGTCATTACTCTATGGCTCAGATGGTTTAGGTGGAGTTGTAAATATTCGTCCTGCGCCATTTCCTAAGAAGAATACTGTTTCGGGTTCGGTTTTGGCCTCCGGCCGAAGCGTGAACGATTTTATTGGGTCATCAGTCATGACTGCCGTCAATAAGAACGATATCTTTTTCAGAGCAAGGATTTCGACGCAAGATTATGGCGATTATCGCGTACCCGCGGATTCATTCACATACAACACCTATATTCTTCCCATTGTAAATGGAAGGCTTAAAAATACAGCAGGAAGCGAGCGAAATGCTCAATTTATGACAGGAATTAATCGTCAATGGGGCTTTACAACCATCACTGCTTCTATTTATCAGTTGCATGCAGGATTATTTTCTGGAGCCCATGGCATTCCGCGGAGTTACCAGCTTATTGATGATGGTGATAATAGAAATATTGACCTTCCAAAGCAGGGTGTTGAGCATTATAAAATCTTATCTAATTCTGCCATTTTATTAGGTAAAAACTGGCTTGAAGCCGATTTTGGTTATCAATACAACCATCGCAGGGAGTTTTCTAGTCCGCATGCTCATGGCAAAGGGCCTCAACCAGTTGGAAACAAAGAGTTGGAGTTTATGCTTTCCACCTTAAGTGCCAACATTAGGTATCATCAAGAAAACTCGACTAAATCTCAATGGGTTTTAGGACTTCAGTCGCAAATTCAGAATAATACCATTGGTGGATTTCAGTTTTTGATACCACGTTTTAACACCTATTCGTTGGGAGTTTTTGCCTTCAATAAGTTTAAGGTAAACGATAATTTTCTCCTTAACGGAGGAATAAGATATGACTTGGGAAATATTCAAACCGATAGGTATATGGCTGCGGTTTACGCAGATTCTGTTACCATCATTGGATTCACACAAAGAAGTCCCGAATTGAATCGTGAATTTCATAATTTCTCAGCTAGCACAGGATTTTCTTGGCTTCCAGCAAATCATTGGAATATCAAATTTAACTTAGCAAAGAGTTTTCGAATGCCAACAGCTCAGGAGTTAACTTCAAACGGAGTGCATCATGGTTCTTTTCGCCATGAAATGGGCGATTCTACTCTAAACTCTGAGCACGGATACCAAAGCGATTTCAGCATTTCATTTGAGAATGGTCATAGACTTATTCGCTTAACACCCTATTTCAATTATTTTCAGAATTACATATTTCTTGACCCTAAGCCAATTTTCTCGCCTCTTCATGATGCCGGATTGATTTATCAATTTAATCAAGCCAACGCAATACACACAGGACTTGAGCTGCAAACCGATTTTCATTTAACTGAAGCCTTCCATGCAGGATTAACTGGGCAGTTTGTTTATGCATATAATCTAGCAACATCTTACCCGCTGCCATTTATTCCGCCGGGGCAATTAAAGTTAGACTTGGGCTATGAGTGGGAAGAACTCTCACCTACGGTGGAAGAAGTTTCGGTAGGTGCTCAAATTCAGGCTGTTGCAGATCAATACGAAGTAGCCAGAAATGAATTACCAACCAATGGTTTCGCTTTACTTAACTTAAATTCGTCAGTTAAATTAAAAGCTGGAAAGCAGGAAGTGAGATTGGTATTAAACATTCAGAATGTATTCAATACCAAATATTTTGGTCATTTGAATAGGTATAGAATTTTAAATCTGCCTGAGCCTGGCAGGAATGTGCTTTTAACTGTTTTTATTCCATTTGAGTCGAAAATAAAGCAATGAGAATAAGGAGAGTACAACATATCATTGCTTTATTGCTGTTCTCGGCATTTGCGAACCTTTGGTTTCCATCGGAATTGATGCATAAATTTCATGGTCATAAGCACACCATTCATCATGTAGAATTAAACAATGAAGTAACTCTAGATTCAAAGCATCATCACTGTCCTGAATGGAATGTATCTGTAATTCCTTATTCTTCATTTGCAATAGAAATTGCGAGATCATTTTTAAGATATAAAGAGTTAGTAAGCATAATTATTCTAGAATCTGAGTCTAGCTCAAGGTATGGGAAATCATATAATAGAGGTCCGCCAGAAGAATTAGTTTGAAATATTAATTAACAAAATTCTTCATCCGCCGTGAGGCGATAATAAAAACATAATGAAAAACTTTAAAATACAATTATTACTATTTGCTGCAATAGCTTTTGCAGTGAGCTCTTGCAAAAAAGATGATCCCGATAATACAAAACCAACAATAGATTCTGTATTAGAGCCTTTAGAAAACGATACCTTATTTAGTGGCACAGAGCTTCATATTGATGGAACTGTAAGCGACAATGAAGAATTATCTCAGTTAAAGATTGATATCCATAGTGCTGGTGATGGTCACGACCATGGCAAAGTAAGTTCTGCTAGCTTCTTTGAGGTTATTAGAATAATCGATTTGGCTGGTAGAAATCAAATTTTTCATGAGGATATCGATATTCCACAAGAAGCAGCGGCAGGAAAATATCATGTTATATTAACAGCTGTAGATGCTTCGGGAAATCAAAGTGATTTTGTTGAACGAGATATTGTAATTCGTAATTCAGGCGATTTATTATCGCCAACAATTACTGTGAATAGTCCAACTTCGGCAGGAATATATACATTGGGATCTCCTATTGTGGTATCAGCCGAATTAGCTGATAATATAGGTTTGGGTGATGTTGAGGTAAAGGTTTATCAAGGCTCAACTCTCGTTTACGATGAGGATTTAGAGCTAGCCCAACCTAGTTATTCTTTAAATTTAGAAATTCCAACAACTGGTTGGGGAGCAGGCGAATACACCCTAGAAATTCTTGTAAAAGATCAGGTCAACAATTTAAGCGATGCTGATATAGAATTTACGCTGAATTAATCTAGCTTACCATTTAATAACCCGTGATGCGAATCAGAAGCGATTTGCTCACGGGTTTTTTGATAATTCCCTTCTCATATTGGCCATTTCAAGTGCCGTAATGGCAGCTTCATCGCCTTTATTCCCTAGTCGACCACCAGATCGTTCAATGGCTTGTTCCATGGTATTTAGAGTTAGAACTCCATAAATTACAGGTACATCCTGAGTAGAACATAATCGTGCAAGTCCATCAGTAACACCTTGGCAGATGTATTCAAAATGTGGAGTTCCGCCTTGGATGACTGCTCCAATGCAAATAACTGCAGAGGTGTTAGTCATAGTAATAACGTTACGTGCGGCAGAAATTAGCTCCCAGCTGCCAGGAACCCTTATAATACGAATCCGCTCATCAGAAACTCCATTTTGCTTTAGAGTATCAATACAGCCTTGTTCTAGGGCCGAAGTGATGTCCGAATTCCAGGTTGCAGTTATTATTGTAAAATGAAAATGGTCAACATCAGGGATGTTGACCATTTGAATAGATGATAATGATTGATGTTCAGATGACATAAATCAGCTTATTTTGATGCCTTAGCTTCAGCGCGGGCTATGTATTTTTCTGCGTCTCTTCCTTCAGGACTTTGAAAATATTCTGAACGTATTTTCTTATAAATCTCTAAAGCTTTTTCATTATTTCCAAGATCTTCATAAGCATTACCTGCTTTCATTAGATACATTGGAGTACTGAACATATTTTCGTGTTTACCAGCTGCTTTGATATACATATCAACAGCTTCCTGCGTTTTTCCAAGTTCCATCAATGCATCACCTTGTGCTCCAAGTGCCATGCAGGAAGTCATCACATCACTACCAGAATATTCTCCCAATTCATTGATGGCCTCTTCGAATTTACCTGTTTGAAGGTAACAGATTCCAGCATAATAATGAGCTAAGTTACCCGCGTCGGTGCCGCCGAAGTCGTCAGCTACTGATAAAAATCCTTGAAAGGCATCATTTCCATTCAAAGCAAGGTTGAAAGAGTCCTTTTGAAAGTAAAGCTCCGCTCTAAACATAGCAGTATTCGCTTCTGCTTCTTTTGGTTTTACAATAAATTGTTGATACGCAAGGACTGCCCCAACAACGATAATGATTCCGGCTAGAACAGACAGCAATAGCTTTTGATTCGTTTCAATGAACATCTCTGTTCTCGACAAAGAATCTTCAATGCTTTCAATAGTATCTTTTGGTTTAGGTGCTTTTTGAGCCATAATTAGTTTCCAAAAATGAGGCGCAAAAATAAGCTTTTTTTAATACCTACAATGCTCAAATTAATGAGAGTTCAAAAAGGGCTTGTTTCATAACAAATCTCGAAGCTCTTGGCTATCTTTGGCCATGCGATTGAACGATCTCCATCTGGTTAATTTCAGGAATTATGAGGAGGCAAATCTTAATTTTACACAGTCGGTTGTCGTTTTTACAGGCAACAATGGATCGGGGAAAACGAATCTTCTCGACTCCATACACTATCTAGCATTTTGCAAGAGTTTTCTAAATCCTATTGATTCTCAGAATATTAGATTAGAGGAGCCCTTTTTTGTAGTCCAAGGTACCTTTGAGAGTCATAGTCAGAATGAAGCTATCTATTGTGGTATAAAGCGGGGACAAAAGAAAGTGTTCAAAAGAAATGGGAAGGAATACGAGCGGCTTTCTGAGCATATTGGAAGAATTCCTTTGGTGTTATTTCGCCGAGTGATATTGGGCTTATTACTGAAGGAAGCGAAGAAAGGAGGCGATTTTTAGATTCTGTTATTTCTCAATTTGATAAGCAGTACCTCGAATCTCTGATAAAATACACTCGAGTGGTCCAGCAACGAAATGCGGCACTAAAATCCGGTTATGCTCCAAACGATTTGCTCGATGTTTTTGATGAGCAGTTGGAACACTGGGCATTACCAGTATTTGAGGCGAGAGGAAAATTTCTTCAAAGAATTTCGGCTTTAGTCCAGAAGTATTATATTTTCTTGAGCGGAGGAAAAGAAACTATTGCATTGACATATGAGTCGAAGCTTAAAAGTGTGGATATAAAAAACCTACTTCTTGAATCACGTGAAAGAGATAGAATTGTTCAATACACCACCTGCGGGGTGCATAAGGATGATATGGGTATGTTGATTAACGATTTCCCTCTTAAAAAGTATGCTTCTCAAGGACAGCAGAAATCATTTCTGATTGCTTTAAAACTAGCACAGTTCGATATTTTATCTGAAATTATGAAACAGAAGCCCTTGCTTCTGTTGGATGATATTTTTGAAAAACTAGATCAATCGAGAATAACCGCTCTGATGACATTAGTAAGTCAACAGCATTTTGGGCAGATTTTTATTACGGATTCACATCCTGAGAGAATTGCCGAAATTCTTATAGAAATTCAGGCTACCTTTGATCACTTCAGTGTTGAAAATGCAGTTGTGAAGAAATTATGAAGAGAAAAAGTAACGAAAATCCAGTATCTGAAATTATTGAATTGTTCTTAAATCAATCTGGTTTAAACAGTCGTTACAAGGAATTTCGTATGCTTCAATCTTGGAACGAAATTATGGGACCGATGATTGCCAAACACACCAAAGACGTTCGAATTTTTCAAGGTACACTGTATGTTGAATTAGATTCTGCAAGCATTCGGAGTGAGCTTTCCTTTGCTAAATCTCGAATAATTGAAAATCTAAATGCAGAAGCTGGCGAAGCTATTGTAAGTGAAATTGTATTCAGATAATTTCACCTTACTTCTTTCCATAAAGTTTTTTTTGACAATTTTGTTCTTATTGGATTTGTTCCGCCTAATTATTAAAAAACTCTACTTAAATCATGCGAAAAATCAACTTCTTATTGGCTATTATAGGTTTTGTTGGATGTATTGAAAATGGTTTTTCTCAAGACATAATAACACTTAAAAGTGGTGAAGAAATCAATGCCAAAGTGATTGAAATAAACAGTATTGAAATAAAATACAAAAAGTTTGACTATCAGGCTGGTCCTTTGATTATTTTACCTAAATCAGACGTTTTCATGGTGAAATACCCAAACGGATCAAAGGATGTATTTAGTTCACAATCAGTATCCTCAGGTTCCTCAAGCGTCGTAAGAAATATTGATGGATCAATAGCATTATCAGCGGGTGCAAATGTTCAAATTGAGTTAGCTGAAACTCTGAATTCAAAAACAATTAGTCCTGGGCAAACAATTTATTTTAGAGTAAAATTTGATGTCCTTGTTGAGAATACTATGCTTATTAAGGCAGGACAAAGTCTTCAGGGTGTTATTACAAAAGCTCAGAAAGCTAGGGAATTAGGGAAACAAGGCGAGCTTTCAATACAAGTGAGTTCTGTGCAGGCGATTGATGGTCAAGAGGTGATGCTTTCAGGAAATATTTTTCGAGAAGGAGAAAACCGAAGCGTTGAATCCATAGGGATTGGAGCCCTCATTTTTTGGCCCGTGCTATTCATGAAAGGTAGAGAAGCAGAAATAGTTGCAGGTACTGTTTTTAATGCACAAGTCGGCCAGACAATTTATATTAAACCTATACAGTAATTCGTGATTAGTTAATTCAAAAGGTTTTTTCAAAACTTATTATTAATTAGTTTTCATTCGTGATTCTTCCTACAGCTGTTATTAAACGTTTATAAACGGCTAGAAATAGCACTTAAATAATTGATTGTCAGTAGTATAAGCAAGTGCTCCTAGGGGCCGGCCGCTTCCTCCCTCCAAATCTAAGTTAGGGCGCCTGGCTGGAATTAGTCGTATAGTAAACGTTTATAAACGTATAAAACGGCCGAAGTTTTCAACTGAAATTGTGAATTAAAATGGAATAAATAAATTTCAGGTTTATCTTCTCAAGAGAAAATGATTTAACTCACTTTCTTATCACGATAGAAACTGCGATTGCTTATGATGTGAATTTTTTAGAGAAGCAGAAACGACTTTTCAATGATTATTATATGAAGTCAACTGTTGTTTTTTTATTTATCAGTTAACAAAATCTGCTACATAAACAATTAGGCATCTAATGAATTAGTTTCTTTTCTCATTAATTCAGGTTGGAAAAAAGTTAATTCTAAATCTTTAGTACACGACAAAAACACATAAACACTTAACTGTTAATAAGTTAAGCCACT
>JBBEBC010000137.1:0-13984 GCA_040882555.1 Bacteroidia bacterium | reverse complement strand
AAATCGAAGCCTGAAATTCCCCAATACCTTGAAACTCAAATTACAGATAAATTAATTCAGCTTAGTTGGCAATATAACAGTGGACATACGATTGGTTTTAATATGTACCGGAAAAATGCAGATGCCAAAGAATTTAAACTCATTAAAGGACAAATTCCATTTATAAATGGTCAGAATATATTTGTCTACCTCGATAACGATTCATCAATGAAAGGCGATCTTTTTTATGACTATTATGTTACTGCAATTTCTACAAGCCATGTTGAAGGATTACCTTCAGATACAGTCTCAGCAAGGCCTTTAATTAATATTCCTGTTCCACCAGCGCCATTAAATGTAAAAGCTTCTGCGCTTAACGGCAATATTTTTCTGGTTTGGGAAGATGTTAACGCACTTAACAAAAATGTTTCTATTTACCAGATTTTAAGAACAGATAAAAATTCTGGCAAAACGGATACATTAGTTTCCGGATTAAATCATTACAATGACATATCTGCGATTGCTGGAATTCCATACTCTTACAGTGTAGTAAGCTTTTCAGATCAGGGAATTAAAAGCCTTCCTTCTGCTTCTATTTCTGTTACGATAGAAGGTTTAATTCCAGCACCTCCATCTTCGCTGATAATTACCAAAGAAAAGGACGGAATAAAACTCAGCTGGGAAATCCCTGACCAAGGAGAATTATTTAATTACGAAATTTACAAATATCAACGTGGATCGGGAGCCCAAAAAGCCGGAATGGTTAAGGCTGGGGAAAACCACTTTACGGATAGAAATGTGATGAAAGACCAAATGTATTTTTACTTTGTAAAGTCCGTTTCTCCAGATCAAATCAAAAGCACTGTAAGCAAAGAAGTAGGAATAACGTATTGAGTATTAGACCTATCAGAATTGGGCTGGATGCAAATGTTGATTCTCTGAATTTAAACATTTAGCTTTCGGAATAAATGATGGGGAATGATTCGGGCTATAATTATTGACGACCAACAAAATTGCGTGGACGAATTGAAGACTTTATTAGCTTCACATTGTCCCGAACTTATTATTGAATACACAGCATTATCAGGGAAAGAAGGAATTAAATTGTTGAATGAAAAACCGGTCGATTTAGTTTTTCTGGATGTTGAAATGCCTGAAATGAATGGTTTTGAAATGCTTGAGCACATAAAAAATCCGAAATTCCAGGTGGTTTTTACAACTTCTTTCGATAAGTACGCCATTAAAGCAATACGTTTTAATGCATTTGACTATTTATTGAAACCAATTCAACCAGATGAGTTAAAAGAGGCAGTTGAGCGCGTCGGAAAATCTCAAACTCCTGTTAGTGATCAGCAAATCAATAACCTAAAGCAAGAACCGCTAATTCCGTTGACTAAGATTGCCTTAACAACACATGACGGTTTGGAATATGTAAAACTTGAGGACATCATTTATTGCCGTGCAGATGGAAATTACTCTGTTGTATTTCTACAAAATGCAAAGGAACTGATGGTTTCGAAAGCGATAGGAAAGTTAGAAGAAATTGTTGATGGCAGTGGATTTTTCAGGATCCATCATTCGGCACTTGTAAATCTCGCACATATAAAAAAGTTCGTACGCACCGATGGTGGTTATGTGGTGATGAGCAACGGTGATACGGTTTCTGTAGCAAGAAATCGAAAAGAATCGTTCCTAGAACTTTTCTCCAGATTTTAATTTGAAAATGTCAATAGAATTATGTAATTAAACTAGGTAGGTTTCCGTTAAGGCACAGCGGCAAAAAAATAGCAATCTAATTTTATAAAAGAGCATTTTTCATTGAGCTCAACGCAGCCAGTCGACATTATAGACAAACACTAATTAAATGAATTTTTGCTATTGATGAACTGAGAATTACAAGTTATACAATAACCTAATTGTAAATGCTCTTTAACAATTAATATTGATTCTATGAAAAAGCTGTTATTAATTTGGCTATTAATATCTTCTGCGACAGTATTCTCCCAGGTTCCTGGAATTGACAGTTTATTAAAAGAATTAAAACACGCAAAGAACGATAGTTTCCGAATTCATCACCTTATAACCATCTCGAAAGCTTATCGCGCCTACGAACCCGAAAAAGCTATTGAATACGGAAAACTTGCAATTGCTCTTAATAAAAGCACTGGTGAACGATTTGATCAGGAAAAGATTTCAAATATTAACCTTACGGTCGGAAATGCTTTTTTTTCATTAGGTAATAACGATCAGGCATTAAGCTATTATTTACTTTCCCTGGAAATTGCCAGAAAAAATGGCAAAGTGAGAATGGAAGGGGTTGCTAGCGGGGCATTGGCGCAGTATTATAGCGGGCAAGACATGCCTGAGAAATCCTTAGAATATTATAATGCTTCTGTTGGCTTTCTTAAAGAATCAAAAGACACGTTTAACCAAGTGATGATGATGATTGGCGCGGCTACACCACTGAAAGCCTTAGGGAATTTCCGGCTTGCTGAAAGTAATCTTAATTTCTCAATTAATTATGCTGAGGAAAAAGGCGAACAATACCTAATATTTGTCGCCAAAAGTCACTTGGCTATGATTAAAGGCGAACAAGGAAATCATACCGAAGCAATACGACTTTTAAAAGAGGTAATTCCAATTCAAAAAAAAGTAAAAGACCATGCCGATAATTATTGGCTTCTTGGTCGCGAATATATTGCCATAAAAGATTATCAGAAAGCAATTGAAGCCTTTGAGGTAGCGCTTCCCTATGCTGAAGAGGCAGGCTTTTTACAAATTGTTGCCGATATTTATGATGACCTAGGTCTTGCTTACGGAGAAATTAAAAACTTTGAAAAAGCCTATAAATATGGTCAAAAAGGAGATTTACTAAAAGATTCTATTTATGATTTGGAAAGACAAGATGAAATGCTTGCATTGCAAGAAAAATTTGACAGCGAAGAAAAAGATAGGGCTATTGAATCGCTGAATAAGGATAAGAAAATTCAGAAAGAAGAAGCCGAAAGATTATTACTGATTAAGAATATACTAATTGCAAGCTCTATTGCAGCAATTTTATTTGCTTTAATTCTTTTAAATCTATACCGAATAAAAAGAAATTCGGCTAAGGCACTTGATGAAAAAAATTATTTAATTGAAAAGGAAAAGGAACGTGCTGAAAAAAGCGAACAATTCAAATCCCGCTTCCTTGCAAATATGAGCCATGAGATTCGCACACCGATGAACGCCATCATTGGTATGAGCGACCTAATGATGGACACTCGTTTGGACGAAATACAGCGAGGTTATTTAAATGCAGTTAAAACCTCCTCCGAAAACCTGTTAGTAATAATTAATGATATTTTAGATATTTCCAAGTTGGAATCGGGAAAAATGAAACTTGAAAAAATCCCATTCAATCCTATTCAAATGGCTAGTTCTGTATTTAATACATTACAATATAAAGCTGAAGATAAAGGACTTCGTTTCCTATTTAAACCAGATACATCAATTCCCCCTTTTGTCATTGGTGATTCGCACAGACTCGCCCAGATAATAATGAATCTAGCGGGTAATGCGATTAAATTTACTGAAAAAGGAATTGTAGAAATTGGAATTAAATGCATTGAAAAATCAGAAAGTTCTGTAATGCTTAATTTTTTTGTAAGTGATACAGGAATAGGAATACGTGCTGAAAAGCAGAAAAGCATATTTGAATTATTTAAGCAGGCAGAAGATGAAACTGCCCGAAAATTTGGCGGCACGGGATTAGGATTAAGTATCTCAAAAGAGATAGCCTCTTTAATGGGCACAGAAATTAAAATAGAAAGTACGTTAGGCAAAGGATCTACCTTTTCCTTTCAGCTCAACTTTAGCATTGCAAACGCTCAAGAAGTCGAAAGTGTAAATTATGAGGTTGCATTTAATGACGAAACAATTGAAACTCTTAGCGATCTTCGGATATTACTTGCAGAAGACAACGCCTATAATCAGCAGGTAACAGTTGAATCTTTAAAAAAGCTTGTTCGAGAAATCCAAATCGATATCGCTTCGGATGGAAAAGAGGTGTTGTCTATGCACGATAAGAATGCCTACGATATTATTTTGATGGATATAAGAATGCCCGAAATGGATGGGTATGAAGCTTCGCGGCATATAAGGGAGAATTTTACTGGGGATAAACGCAACTGTGTTATTATTGCACTTACTGCTAGCGCAACCCGAGAGGAAATTCGAGAAGGATATGAAAGCGGCATGAATGATTATATTGTTAAGCCGTTTAGCCCCATTTCTCTTCTTAAAAGAATTGCAGAAAACATAAGCCGAGCAGGTCATTTAGATGGTAAAGATGGCATTAAAATAAGAAGTGCATCTAGATCGAGGTATTCTTTAATAAATGAGCTCGCAGGTGATTCATCTGAAGAACGAGAAGATTTTTTCAGAAAGTTTAATAAAGAATTAGATACTTCCTTAAATCAATTAAGAGATGCTATAAAATTAAAAGATTTTAAACAAATAAGCACTGTAACACATATTCTAAGACCGAGAGCAAGCCTGCTTGAGATGGATCAAATAATTGAATTACTCCAACAGTTAGAAGAATGTGCCAAGGCAGGAAAAAATGAAGATTTATACGAGCAATGGTTCTTAAGGATTAATAAAGAATTAGGAGACGCTGCCGAAAAGGTGTGTGTTCATGAAGCACAATAGATTAGAAATTCAAAGCTACTTTTCATCTAAACTATTGTGCGTCTAAAAAGATTCTACGTTTTTGGATTCCTTAAATTTGTTGCTTCGAATGCACTAATATTCTTCAAATTATCAAGAATGTAACATTGGCGATTTAGTTATTAGCAATAGTTGCAAGCGGACGATTGTGTTTATAATTTCCACCGTTTAAACGGTGGAAACAAATTGGACTTTTTAAAAAACATCACCGTTTAAACCACAACTTAAAGTAAATTGATAATGAGGTTGTTGTGGTTTGGGTCTCAAGATTATTTTTCTGCAACCCACAATATTTTCTAAGTAAAGATCATTTCTAGTAGGGAATAAAAAAAACCAATTTCACAACTCTTTCAAAATCAATTAACAACCTACAATTTAATCCGATCTATGCCATTAATATATTTAAATCAAATAAACTCTAATACCCAGAAATAGAGGACATATCAATGCTTACCAAACGCAGCTAATTTTCAATGCTATTTAATGCTCACCCAATAAATGTTTAGTCAAATAATTATTACCTATTTAATACTTACTATAAAACTTTCTGCTGAAATGTCGATGCAATAGCTGCTCAGTCAAATATCACCTGTGTCTTTTATTTTGTTATCCATGATTTTATGGTTTTATGTTGATGAAATAGCTTTTATGCAATTGCAATTAGACTAACACAGATAAACTTTCGGAATAATAAAGCAAAAACAGTTTTTCGGATTACTTAAAGAATGATGTTCATTGCTAACTTAAATGTTGTTAAAGTTTTTCTTATCATCGAACAAATTCATGCAAATCCATTGAATGAAATCTTAAGAAGCATGTCATTTAGAAAGCATGATACATTCTTGAGCAATTTATATTTGCTGCATGAAAACCGAACAATGGTCGATAGATTGGGTGCACAAGGCTCGGGCATGTATGGCAGCTAACGAAAATCCTATGAATTCAGTGGCAATGAAGTCATACATGAAGGACAATTTTCTATTCTATGGCATTCCAAAGCCGCAAAGAGCACTACTTGCCAAAGATTTTTTCATTAACTATGGAGTGCCTAACGAAAATCAGTTCAGAAGCGTAGTTCACCTCTTATGGGATGAGCCATATCGTGAACTGCATTATCTAGCAATGGATATTCTCTATCGCAACAGAAAACACTTTCAGGCTGAAGACATTTTTCTTTTTGAAGAACTTATGCGAACTCACTCTTGGTGGGATTCAATTGATTACATAAGTCCAACTTTATGTTTCAATTTATTCGCAAAATTCCCCCACATAAAAGAAAGCACCCTTAAAAGATGGAATCTTGAAAGTGATTTTTGGATTCGTAGAGCAAGTATAATTGCTCAGTTGAAAGAAAAAGATAAAATAGATCGTCAATTACAACTCAATCTCATCTCAACACAGCTGAATGAGAAAGAATTTTTCATTAGAAAGGCCATTGGTTGGAGTCTCAGAGAAATGGCAAAAACATATCCAGAAACCGTCTTAAGATTTGCTAATAGCAACCATCTGAGCAAATTAAGTAGGAAAGAAGCTCTCAAATATATCGTGCTTGTTGATTAAAATTTGTCTATTCTTTAATTCTATTCAATTACTTAGTTTGATTTTAAGTTAGTTTAGATAGTTTTGTATCCGCTCTAAGTACATGAGAAGACTAATACTTGCTTTATTAATGCTACTGCCCGTTTGGGCTTCTGCGCAGGTGGTGGCTCCTCGTGATACCATTAAACCTAGGAAAGATAGTATTCGTGTTGACACGTCAATCTATTGGAGTGATTCACTATTTAACCTACCTAGGCAAAAAGTTTTAAAGGATGGAGCCGTTATTCGCCCTCCTAAAAAAAGAAAACCAATTAGAAGGTTCAGAGTGAGGTACAGCGACAGAATTCAATATTCTGTGTTATTTGACTGGCCATTAACTGCTAATGCAGGAGTTCCAACCACTTTGGCTCTGCAAAAGCAACTCACAACCTGGGAAGATTCGATTTTACCTATTAGATGGCGAGGTGATACCACTCGAAGTGAGAGGACTTGGTCTGCCATGTATAGATTTGCTAAAATCTGGCTATTGGATGCTCCAATAGAATCAATGTTGATGGCTGCAGAGCAGGATTTCTTTGGTTCTATGGCACGAATTCGAGAGTACAATCTTGATGGTACGTCATATTCCCTGAAAGCCCCCTACCCTATTCCATTTTGGAAACCCCAAGGCTCAATCACATATGATAGGCCGCTCGTTGAAAGTGAAGCTTCTAGGCAACAATTAGCACAAATTTCAGGTGCTGCATTGGATGCTGGAAACATTGCTTCTGAGCAACTATCACTCCGATGGATGCAGCGAAAGTCGCTCTTTTACCGCGAGGCGCTCCATCTTTTAAGGATTCAGATGGCTGGTATTGCTGGTGTCATTTCAGCTTCTAGCAACCCTCAGGCTGGAACAACTGCTGTTGAGGACTGGTTATACTATACTAATAGGCAGTTTGGCCATATAAGTGACTATAAATACGACGCTTCTCGTTTGAGACGAGATTATGCACTTGCCACTTTCACTAATCCTAATTTATATACCTCTCTCTACAGTGTATTTTACTCTTACATGATTCAGGGGAAGGATTCAATGGCTACTCCAGCTATTAAATTTGGGTATGGATATTATGTTCTGCCTTGGATGAGATTCGGCTTTACGCCTTTTGGACCTGAATGGATTCCTTCAGTTACAGTGACCCATCACAGACAAATGATTCAACTTTACGGAAGAATTGGGACTGATAATTTTTCTCAATCTTATGGAGGAGGAATCAAGGTTTTTAATCTTTATCGTAACACCAAGGTAAACCTTAACGCTCATGCTACTGTTTGGAAGCAGAGATACTTCTTCAGAAATTGGGTTAATCAAAGTGTGGAGCCTATTTCATGGGGTGGAGCTGCCGCTGTTAGCGGGAATATTTTACTCACTAAATCATGGAAGCATCCTATGTCTCTTGCCTTTGATGTGGGGTATAAAACAAGAGGTTACATGGAGGGTGAAGTGTGGGATGCAAGCCCTATTTTAAGAGCAGGATTAAGCTTTGCGCTCGACCGCGATTACGAAGAGGACGACACAGTGCCTTCCTATTTTGTTCCTGAAAAGAAGAGTAAGAAGAAAGGCAAATCAAAAAAGAGAAGACGAAGAAGATGATCAGCAGCATACTTCATAACAGATTTTCTTTCATTAAGAAATCAGGCTTTCTAATCTTAGCTTTAGGAATTCTTCTGTCCGCTTCTAGTTGCAAAAAAGAAGATTTAGACCCACTAGAATATCCTACTACCTCACTAGAGATTAAAGAAATTGTACTTAGACTAGATAATATTTATTGGCAATCAAACCGTATTTTCTGGACAGAAACACTTGGTTTTGAGTTGATTAGTCAGACTGCCCTTTCCTACACCATTCAAGTAGGTGATTCTCGACTCACATTTCGACCTAAGAATACAACCAATTCCCCTACTTATTCATTTTCCATTAGCATTCCTCAAAATCAAGTGGAAAATGCCTTGGCTTGGTTGAAAAACGAAAATGGCGAATTTGCGGATGGTCCAACACAGCCCATAACCATAATTCGCGATGAACTCACAGGTGCTGAGATAATTAACAAGCCTTTGTATAATGCTAATTCTGTTTTCTTTAGAGATGCAGCTGGTAATGTAATTGAACTTATTGCAAGGAACGATATTGAGAACTCGGTAGAAGGTCCGTTTAATAGATCACAGTTCCTTAAAATTTCTGAAGCACCTGTTGTCACTAAGCAGGTGAGGGATTGTGAGGAAATCTTAGACTCTGAGTTCGGAGCTAAAGCATTTCCAAGAACGACTTCGGGTTATCGTCCAGTTGGAGGAGCTGAGGGGGTTTTGCTTTTAATTATTCCCGGAAGACCATGGATTCCGACTGAAACCGATTTGGCAACTCAATACGATATTGAAATAATCGTAAAGCATCCTGAAGAAAAAGAGTTCTTATTGCCTAGTTCTATGGCGACAATTAGAACTGAGCCATAGGTTTATTATAATTTAAGGGTGATTATATATCACCTTATTTTCTTCATCTAGGGTATAACTAATTTTGGCCTTAAACGAAACATTCAAGACTACAGTTAAGGCGCTTAGAAAATTCCATATTTTCTTAAGCACTATGGCTATTTTTGCCGTTTTGTATGATTTAGGATTCCCTCATGCAACTCGTGATGATTTTTGGTTAAATATCATCTACGTACTTACTCTTAGTGCTGCAATCTTCTCAATTTTATCGAGATATTATGGCACCCACATCAAGCCTAAGTTTAAAGTACTTCTGTTTGATTTGTTAAGTGTTGCCTTATTTGTTTTTGTTCTTAATGATTTCATTCAGGTTTTTAAAATACCAGGAATAGCAATATTTTTCGAAGGTGAAAATTGGCGCGTTTTTGCCATGTTTCTTGTCTTTGTTAGAGAAGTAGCGGCACAAAAAATCGATTTTAAGCGTACTGTTCTCAATCCCGCACAGCTCTTTATTGTAAGTTTTTTGACTATCATATTATTAGGTGCTCTAGTTCTCATGTTGCCTAAAGCCACTTACAGTGGGATTAGTTTTGTTGATGCAATATTCACTAGTACGAGTGCCGTTTGTGTTACAGGCTTGATAGTAGTAGATACAGGAACATACTTCACTCATTTTGGTCAGATTGCCCTTTTGATATTCATACAGTTGGGAGGTTTAGGTATAATGACTTTTGCCAGCTACTTCAGTTATTTCTTTCAAGGAGGCTCCTCATACGAAAATCAGCTGGCATTAAGCGACATGAACAACTATGATAAACTTGGAGAGGTTTTTAATACGCTCAAAAGGATTATCCTAATAACTTTCTTTATAGAAGCCGCAGGAGCAATAGCAGTCTACTATACAATCAACCCAATTGCTATTCCTGATGCCTCTGACAGGACTTTCTTTGCAATCTTCCATGCTATTTCAGGCTTCTGCAACGCTGGTTTTTCAACACTTGAAAATAGCATGTATGATCCAGCTTTCCGGTTTAACTATCCTTTGCACCTTATTTTAGCTGGACTTTATATGATTGGAGGCCTTGGGTTTCCAATTGTTTTCAATATTGCCAGCTATTTAAAACACTTAGTTGTGAAATGGATAGGACGCCTAATTAGCCAAAGAAAAGGATTCTCTAGACCTTGGGTAATCAACCTGAATACGAGAATAGTCCTCATTACTACAGCCATTCTAACCGTTGGCTCTACAGCTTTAATATATTGGCTTGAGTATGATAATACTCTTGCGGAACACAGCAAAGTAGGGAAACTCTTAACTGCCTTTTTCAATGCTACAACCACGCGAACAGCCGGATTCAATTCGATTGATATGTCTCAGATGCATCTTTCTACTATCATGATATTTTTATTGATGATGTGGATTGGAGCCTCACCTGCATCCACCGGAGGTGGTATTAAAACCAGCACAATTGCAATTGCATCTCTTAACTTTATAAGCTTGGCAAGAGGCAAAGATCGCATTGAGATTTATAGAAGAGAAATTGCCGATATATCTGTGCGAAGAGCATTTGCGATTATTTCTCTTTCATTGATAATCATCGGAATTGCAATTTGCATTCTTGTGAGCATTGAGCCAGATATGCAATTAAAAGAGGTGGCCTTTGAGTGCTTCTCTGCTTATAGCACTGTTGGATTAAGCTTAGGTGTTACAGCCAAATTTGGTGTAGTGAGCAAAATTGTACTTATGATTGTTATGTTTATAGGAAGGGTAAGCATGCTCTCTATTCTTATAGCTGTCATGAAAAATGTGAGGTATAAAAATTACCGCTATCCATCTGAATCCATTTTGATTAACTAAAAAAGTATGAAATACATTATTGTAGGACTTGGAAATTTCGGAGCTTCACTTGCTCAAAAGCTCACTGAGCAGGGCAATGAAGTTATTGGAGTAGATAACAATATGAGCAAGGTAGACGCCTTCAAATCAAAGGTATCTCACACTATTTGCCTTGATTCTACCGACCAACATACAGTTTCTGGTCTTCCTCTTAAGGATACTGATATTGTTATTGTTGCCATTGGTGAAGATCAGGGTGCAAATATTATGACGACTGCCGTACTAAAGAATCTTAACGCTAAACGCTTGATTAGTCGAGCCATTAATCCTCTGCATGAAACCATTCTTCAAGCTATGGGAGTAGATGAAATTGTTCATCCCGAGGAGGAAACTGCAGAACGTTGGGCTAAAAAGCTTTGTATGAAAGGGGTGGTTGATTCATTTGAGTTAAGCGACGATTTCAGTATTGTTGAAGTAGCAGTTCCCGAATCGTTTGAAGGAAAAACAATTGAAGAAGTTTCCATCCGTCAACGATTCAATTTACTTGTGCTCACTACAATCGAAATTCAGGAAGGAAAAAGTATTCTAGGTGTAAGAAAAAAAATTCAGAAAGTCCAAAAAGTTGCTACTCCTGATACAGTTTTGCAAAAGGACCATTTGATGGTGGTTTACGGTAATAACCGCGATATCAGAAAGCTAATTTCTGTTTAGATATCTTTTAATCTCGCTTAAGAGCGTATCTTAATATATCCGCAAATCTCCTTTCCCAAGCGGCTTCATTGTGCTCGGCACCTTCGTATTTCTTGACAGTCCACATACTTTCACTGAAGCCCGACAAGTTCATAATCTCATTAATTTTCAACTGATAAGGCTCGTAAAGTGAATCAAGGGCTATAGTTCCATAATCAAAATAAATTCTATGCTTGCCGTCGGCAGGAAGGCTTTTTCTAAGCCAAAGACTGAAGTTTTGAAACATTTTCTTGTCATGCACCTTGGTTAAAATAGGCCAGTGAGTAGAAACACAAGCGGCTGAACCAAAAGTATCGGGATATCTGCAAATAGCATAAAGTGAAATCAATCCGCCCATACTAGAGCCTGCAATAGTGGTTGCTTCTGCTGATTTATTAGTTTTATAGGTCTTATCAATAAATGGTTTAAGTTCTTCAACGATAAAAGATAAATACCTGTCTGAGAATGGAATTCCTCCGTACTCTTTCACGATGTTATTAGCTGTTGAATCACTTAAAGAGGTAAAAGCAGGAATTGGAGCATATTCAAGATAACGATTGGAAGTATTCCAAATCCCAACAAGAATTGTTGGTTCAACTTCGTTGGATTTAATAAGAGCTGAAACTGTCTTGTCTGCACCCCAGGTTTTACCTCCGTGAGCCAAAGTTGTATCACTAAGATTCTGCCCATCATGCATATACAAGACTTGATAAGGCGCTTCCTTAGGATATCCTTCAGGAAGATAAACATCTACCCTTCTGGTTTCAACTTGCTCTGAAGGGAAATCCTTATGTACAATAAGCTTCATGGCTGGCTTTTGTGAACTTCCTGCGAAAGCAGAAACAATGAAAACCAATAAACATAATAAACGCATCATGCCAATTTAGGAAATCTGTTATTGCAAAATGCCTATCAATTAGAACTTAATATTGCTGCCTAATATATGGTGATTAACTTTCAATAATATTTAAGGTGAAGCGTTGGCTTAACAGCGGAAATACAAAGAAAAATTTATTAAATACTACCTTTTAAGTAATTACAAACAGAATTTCCAAGGAAAATATTATTATAATTGTAAAACATTAAAGCGAATAATTATGATGAAGTTTATATTTTTTGCGTCCCTTGTTTTCGTAAATACAAGCTTACTTATGGCTCAAAAAGTCAACGAGAAGGTTGAAATTGAGTCCAGCGGAGTTCGGTACGCTGGTAAAATCATAGAAATAAATGATGAGGAAAAGCTTTACTATGTTTCATACGATGGCTGGGGAGAGATTTCTAATGAGTGGGTTACCTTAGATCGTCTAAAATATACAAAAGCCACAGGCAAGTATAAAGTTGGTGATCGTGTGGAGGTAGAATATGGTATGGTGCCTGAAGGTGCAACAATAATAGAGGTTGGTGAAAATAAATATCATATCGAATATGATACAAAATCATTCGGTAAAAGGTGGGTGATTGAAAAGCAGATTAAAAGACTGTAAGCAACTTACATTCAATTAAGTTAGACTGCACTTGGTTGTCGCTGATGCTATGACTTCGTTTTTGGCAACTTACATACCTTATGTGGAAAAGGATAAACTCCTTACCTAGCTACCAAATCAAGATCAAAGAATATTTATTTTGCAAATCTGCTGTTGCTGAGAAGAATGCGTAAAACGGCTTCAATAAGATAAATCTACTACCAAGAATAGTCTACAGTTAAGCCTTGTTCCTATAATTCAAGCCAAAGCCAAAAGGAAAAAGAGGCTGATAGGGCTGATCTCCGATATGATAATTATCCGAGGCATGTTTTTGCCAAGTGAATGACAATTTCCCTTCAAAATCGTAATCACCAAAAAGCACATCTGCAATACCTTGACCTTCAGAGCCTGGCAACCAAGCTGCAACGAAAGCGGAGGATTCTCCAAGCTCTTTTTCAATGATTAAGGGTCTTCCGCTTAATAAAACTACCACTACCGGAATTCCTTGATCTGTCATATTTTTAATTGCTCTAAGGTCCTCGGGATGAAGCTCATTCAATATCAGAGAGCGTCCGTAAGGGGCAAGCACTTTCATCAAACCTTTGATCATTGAACCCATTTCAACAATGGTGTTATCGTCTAAACGAATATCTCCCATTCCTTCGGCATAAGGAGTTTCTCCAATAACAACGATGCCTACATCATGCTTTGTAGAATCAGCTTTAGAACCATCTAAACTAAGTTCTGCATTCGGAGAAACTTGTTTTATCCCTTTCCAAATGGATGTTCCTCCATAAATTTTCCCTTTCTGCACGCCAGCTTGACCTGAAGCGTAACCATCTAAAATATGCATACTACGTCCTGATGTTTCTAAACTATCTGAAACACCTTGCCATGCAACCGTAAATCCACCACATTGGAGACCGCAATCATCGGCATTTTTGCCAGCTACAAGAATCCTGGATTCCTTTTTCAGAGGCAAAAGATTATCACTGTTTTTTAAAAGCACTAAAGATTGACGAACTGCTTCGCGAGCTACTTCGCGGTGATCTTTTGAGCCAAAACTCTTGTCGTTCGACCATTTTCTATCGGCCGGACGAGGCTTTTCATAAATTCCGTACTTAATCTTGACATACAGAATGCGCCGAGCGGCATCATCAATTCTTGATATATCAATGCGGCCTTCATTTACATGCGTTCGAACACTTGAAATAAATTCTCTCCATTTCTCAGAAACCATAAACATATCAATGCC
>JBBEBC010000136.1:0-14146 GCA_040882555.1 Bacteroidia bacterium | reverse complement strand
ATCAAAATTTATCGTTGCAATTTATGCATCAATTAGACTTGATATTCGTTGTATTAAGCAATTGGAATGCTTGCAGGTAACGTTCCGCGGCATTTGCGAAGGTGGCGACAGCCTTGCACTTAGCTCTTTCGGAACACGGATTTAAAAATATAAACAAAACTCTTTTTTGGAAACGAAACCGCCACTTGCGCAAAGCCGCTATTGTGCGTTCGGCTTTATTTTCTATTAAGCAAGTTTAACAAAGTTGTCTTCAAGTTTTACATTGAAATTGATTTCTGCTTTTAAAGCTCTGAACACTTTTATAATTGTATCAATTGTGGCGCTATTTGCACTGCTCTCAAGTTTAGATATTTGAGCTTTCTGAACTCCAATTAGTTTTCCGAGTTCTTCTTGTGTCAAGTTTCTTTCTTGTCTGGCTGTTTTAATCATTTTTCCTAAAATATCCATACGAAGTTCGTACTCGTATTCGTCTCGTTTTTGAGATCCAACTTTGCCGATATACTTATCCTTCATTTCGGCAAGAGTGTACGTTTTGATTTCTTTATTTGCCATATGATTATTTTTTTTGTTTATTGTTGAAGTAATTGTCTTTTAATTTAATTGCACGCTCAATTTCGTTTTTCTGCACTTTGTCAACTTTCTTTATAAAACCATGGGTTGCAATTACTAATGTTTCATTCTTGTCTTTTTTGTCCCAAAATGCAAGAAGTCTGATTTGAAGTCCTAAGTATTTTGTTCTAAACTCCCAAATGTCATTCGTCAGTTTTTTTTAAAAGCTTTGGGTCATTCGTTTGTTCAGCAATATCAATATTGTAAAAGATTTTTTTGATTGTTTTGGAGTCAAGTCCAGAAATGAACTCATCAGCATCCTCAAGAAATCTTGTTTCAAAATATCTCATTTCATATTGTTCTTCTTAAACGTCCCAAAGATAATAAATGTTTCCATTAATAGAAACATGAATTGAATTTAGTTCTCTAATTTTCTTTTTTCAAGCTGACGCACAACTCTTTGGTAAAACCAAAAATAAAATGCAGAATGTCCTATTATCAACGATTAGCAAGTACGAATCTAAGACTCAAATCTCCTCAATATCACTTCCAAGCATCCAACCTTCGTTGCCATCGGCAAGTTTCACCCTCTTCCATTCACCTAACTCATCAGTAATCTGAACTTTGGTTCCCGCATGAATCACAAATAATCCTGTTCCTGATTCTACAGGTGAACTTTTAACTGAAACGCTTCCTGCAAATACAATAGCTTCTTTCGCTTTGTTCTGCCACCTGTGCATTGAAAAAGCAAAGGCTAGAAAGACAAAAGCAATAATAAGAGATAAAATACTTCCGTAAAAGCCCGTTTTCTTAATCCCTGTCTTATTACTAAGAAAAAATCCACCCAAAAATAAAACCGAGAAAGAGAGGAAAATCAAAAACAGAATAGCCCAGAAATCCTGTCCCGATTGATTTCTAATGGATAAAAACCAACGCTTATAAAAAAGCTGAGGAATAGCTTCAATCTTATCTTCTATTTTCTCATTTGCTAATTCCAGGTTAAACAGAATATCCTCGTCAGAAGGTGCAAATCTCAATGCCCTTTCATAATTCAAAATTGCATTAGGATAGTCGGTTAGCTTGAAATAAGCATTCCCAAGATTATAATAAGCTTCATCCGAAGATTTTTTATCCTCATTTATAATTTGCTCATAAAGAAGTATAGCGTCTGCATATCGGCCTTCCTTGTAAGCAGTATTTGCATCCTTTAGCTTTGATTCTGACTGAGCAAAACCCGAACTGCTGGCAAGCAGGAGAAAACAGAAAATACCAAATATCAACCTCATCATTTCAGGTATTTTTCAAGTGCAACAATCAACGTTTTAGTCTCTTCAAAAAATTCCGACATCTTCATTTCTGCTCCTGGAGCATATCTGGCAAATTCACATTGATTAAGTATGCGCTCAAGTTCAGCAATATCTGCAGCAGCAACCTTCTTTTCATTCAAACTCCCTGCAATTTTATCTTTACTCAATTGAGCCGTTGGAATTAGTAGCTTATCGCTCAAATAGCCATACAAGGCTCTAAAAACCTCTTCATAGAATTCTTCCTTCTTAGATTGTTTTAATAACTCACCAGCCTTCTTGAGTCTTTTCTGAGCCATGCCGCCAGCCTCTTTCTTACGGTAGAATCTTTGGTTTTGCTTTCTGTCTGTCTTTCTTTGACGTACAAGTAGCAACAATATCAATCCCAAAGGTGGTAGAGACGACAATAAATAAAACGGTCCCGAAAGAAAGAATGGACTTTCACTAAGATCTTTCAAATCTGTTTCTGCAACCTTTATAAATCTGATATCGCTTGAAATCTTCTTTGGAGCAGAACTGCTTCCCGAACGACCAGCTATGACAGGATCACCTGCCGATTTTTTGACATTAATATCAATAGCAGCAATCGTTTCGGAGATGTATTTACTTTTCTCAGCCGAGAAATAAGAATACGTAAAAGGACCAAACTGGTACTTCCCTCCTGCTCTAGCTATCAATAAATAGCTGAATTCCCTTGAACCCGACATGCCAGATTCTGAGACTCTGATATTATCCTTTATTTGAGGGTCATAAGATTCAAATTCAGCAGGAAAAACAAAGCTAGGAGCTTCAATAAGCTTCAAATTACCATTACCGGAAATTTTAAAAGTCAAGGTAATTGCATCTCCCGACTTCACATCTGATTTATCAACGCTAGCATCAATATCAAATTTACCTACTGCACCTTGAAAATCGGCAGGCTTGGCTGTAGTTGGAAACGACTGAACATCTAACTCATAAGGCTTACTCTTTACTTTCACCTGAATGTCCTTGTAGCCACCACCAAAAAATTGATCAAAGAAATTTTGAGATTGCACTCGCTCTCTAACAAGACATGTCGCCTCAAGAGCAGGAATTTCTAACTTCCCACTTTTCTGTGGAAAAAGAAGCGACTTTTTCAATTCTGCAGTATACCAATTACTGCCATTGTATTGTTCAACCTCCAATTTATCATTCTTACCCATTGGTATTTCCTCTGTGTAAAAGCCATTGAACGTTGGAAATTTCAGGTCAGAAAAATTAATCTGATTGTATTTTGAAAAAATCTTATAGGTAACCGAAACCGATTCACTAAGGTTCACTTTACTTTTATTGACAATGGCTTTGATAAAAATCTTATCGCCGGCATTGTCAGAATTTGGCTGGGCTTGATTAGCTGCTTGACTGCCTTGATTCTGATTAGAAGAATTGCTTTTACCTACTGTAATAGTTATCTCGTTTGAACTAATTCTCCCATTTCCAATTCTTATTGCTGCTGGTCCTATTTTGTAAACTCCTTCAGTTTTTGGAGAAAGAATGTAGTAATAACTAAGACTTTGCGTAAATGATCCATTCATCATTTGCACGTTAGAACTTTGATTTGGACCAGAATAAACATTGAAGTTCGAAAGGTCAGGAGATTCAAAACCTGAGGCATTCGCATTAACGGTATAGGTTAATCTAAACCTTTCACCAACTGCCATAGTAGTGCTTGAGGCGCTTACCTTAAAAGATATTTCCTGCGCTTGAGCAGTGAAACAAAGAAGAAATAATAAAAGTGAACTGAACTTTTCCATAGGGAATTACCAATCTTTTCCGGTGCCTCCAACACCTTCTTGTTTCTCTTTTTTCTGCTGATCTTTTCTAATTTCCTTTTCCTTTCGATCTAAAGCGTCAAGCATTCTTTCAGCTTCTTGGCGATTAATATTTTGTTTTTGCTCCTCCTGTTGTTCTTGGTTTTGCTGTTTTTTCTTTTCCGGGTCTTTATCCTGCTCCTTTTGCTTTTTCTCTTGCTGTTGTTGTTGCTCTTGTTGTTTTTTCAGCATCTTGTAAGCATAAGACAAGTTGTACCTCGAATCTTCAGCTTCAGGATTTAATTTTAAAGCTTCTTTATAAGAATCAATACTTTTTTCGTACTCTTTTTCTTTGAGCAAAGAATTACCAAGGTTATGATAAACTCTTGATTTCTGTTTCTCATTGCTCGTGTTTTCCTTAAGAGAATCTAAAATTGCTGAAGCTTCGGTAAATTTTTCTTGTTTATATAATGCATTGGCCAAATTGTATTTGCCTGTCCAGCTTTTTCCATTCTTTTCTAATCCTTTTCTGTACTCAATTTCTGCTTCATTAAACTTGCCATCTTCATACAATTCATTTCCCTTTCTAAAATGACTCGCATCCGTTTGCGCGTCCATTTTTCCGCTGAAAGCGCATAGAATAATCAAAAAAGCTAGTTTTAAAAACCTCATAACTATCTCTTTTTAGTATTAAACAAATTAACCCTCTTAGATAAAGCACTTCGCTTATCATTTACCCAAAGTTCTATGAGTAAAATCAACAAAGCTGGAAGGAGAAAATATTGGAATCGATCTTCATAATCTGTGAAAGTCTTAGTTCCATAATCTGTCTTTTGAAGTGCATTTATTTGGGTGAATAGATCTTCTAATCCCACATTTCCTGAATTCGACTGAACAAATAAACCACCGCCAGCTTGAGCCACTTCTTTAAGCATCTCTGGATTCATTCTAGTGATAACAGTAGAGCCACTTTCATCTTTCTTATAGCCTGCTAACCTACCATCTTTCATTTCAGGAATTGGAGCTCCTTGCACTGAACCAATTCCAAGTGTATACACATTTATGCCCGCAGATTTGGCAGTTGAAGCCTGCTCAATAGCATCATCTTCATGATTCTCGCCATCTGTGATTATTATGATAGCCTTTGACCGAGATTTGTCGCGAGGTAAACTCCTAACACTAATCTGAATGGCTCTGCCAATAGCTGTGCCTTGAGTTTGAATACTTTCGGTTGATATGGTTGAGAGAAACATCCTAGCAGCCGCATAATCAGATGTAAATGGAAGCTGAAGCGAGGCCTCTCCTGCAAATACAACAATTCCTATTCTATCATCACCAAATTTATCCAAAAGCTTAGTTACTGCCTGCTTGGCTCTTTCTAATCTGTTAGGACGAAGATCTTCGGCAAGCATACTTTTAGATACATCTAAAGCGATAATCATATCTATTCCCTGCCTTTTTACTTCTTCATACTTCGACCCAATTCTCGGATTGGATAGTCCAACAATCAGAAAAATCCATCCTGCGACAAGCAGAAAAAACCTTACCCTGAGCTTTCCTGGAGAAAAATCAGGAGCTAGGCGATACACCAATGTTGGATCACCAAACTTTTTCACAGCCCTCCTTTTCCATCGCATCCGCGATAAAAAGATGAACCACATGATAGGTATAGCTATCAGTCCCCAGAGAAAGAATGGATATGCAAACTGAAACATAATTAGGGTATTGATCGCAATAAAGTATTCCTCAAAAACCATTCAAATAGCAGTAAAAAAGCTGCCAAGAGTGCGAACGGCCAAAACTCTTCTCTCATTTTCTTAAACTCAGTTACATCGAACCTCGTTTTTTCAAGCTCATCGATTTTCTTATAAATATCAGCAAGACCTTTATTGTTTGTTGCACGGAAATATTGACCATCAGTCATTTTAGCAATTCGCTCCAACAAAGGCTCATCAATTCTCACCTCCACATAATCGAAAGCAAATTCCCCATTGGGATAACGGTAAGCCGGTGAATATGCCATTCCTTTAGAACCAACACCAATTGTATACACTCTAATGCCATACAATTGAGCAATTTCTGCAGCAGTTAATGGAGAAACTGATCCAACGTTATTTTCACCATCTGTAATCAAAATCACCACTTTACTTGCTGCTTTACTGTCTTTTAACCTACTCACAGAAGTGGCTAGTCCCATACCTATGGCAGTGCCATCAGGTAAAAAATCAGGAGCAGCTGCAACCAGCAAATTTTTCAGAATAGAATGATCTATCGTCAAAGGACATTGAGTAAAGGCTTCACCAGAGAAAACAACTAATCCTATTCTATCATTAGGTCTTCCATCGATAAACTCCATAGCTACTTCCTTAGCCGATTCGAGTCTGTTAGGCTTGAAATCGCGAGCAAGCATACTGGGAGATAAATCCATCGCCATAACAATGTCTATTCCTTGAGTGCTCATGTCCTGCCAGGCAAGCTTAGTCTGAGGTCTAGCTAAGGCAATAATGATGAACACCAACGTTAGGCACCTCAAAATAAATGGTAGGTGAATTAATCTAACAATGGCAGAACCTTTTCCAGCTCTGTAGTAAGCTGTATTTGAAACTCTTAAATCAGGTTTCTGATTCCTCCCTTTAAAGATATACCATGCAATTGCAATAGGTAAGAATAGTAAAAGGAGAAGAAACCAAGGATGAGCAAACGTTAATTCATCAAGAGGAGGAAACCTCATATCAAAAATATCATTCATCTTTTTCCTCCTTCCCTTTCTCAATAATAATTATAGCAGGTTTTGTTGATTCGATAATATTCCTTGCTACTAGAAGAGATCTTGCATGAGTTACTTCACCAGGCGACTCTTTGGCAAACTTTACCAAGTCAGAAAGAACCAGAAGTTCTTTGGTTTCAGCAATTACATTCTCATCCCACGATCTTTGCTTTATCTGAATTAGGATTTCTTCAGTGGTCGATTCTAGCGCCGGAATATCGAATTGATTTTCGAAATAGGTTCTTACATTATCCGAAATTTCAGAATAGTACAATTTAAGTTTTCCACTTTTCCAGACACTTTCCTTTTCAATTCGCTCTAGTTCCTCTAGGGCAAATTGCCATGGAATTACTACGACTTTCTTTTCCTGAAGCTGAGCTGGCTTTCTTTTATTCAAATACAGATAAATTCCTGCAATTAAAATCGCCAATAGAACCAAGCCACCTACAATCCAAGGAATATATTCACCTATCTCGAAAGGCACATCCACAATTCCATAAACATCTTTAATTGCGAGGGTTGTATCAACCGGCACGGTTAAAATAGAAAATGAAAGAGGATCAGTATACACCTTCTGAGTATCTGAACCGGTAACAAATCCAAAGGGAAGTGAAGGAATTTGAAAACTACCGCTATCAAACGACGTAATTGAAATATTCTGCTGAATCACCATTGGATCTCCTCCTTCATCACTTAGAGTATCGAATTTTGACTGACCTAAAATGGTAAAATGTTCACCAAGAGTATCCTTTAAACTAGGCCAAATGACTTTCTGAGAAGGTTTTGCCTTTGATTCAAGGGTGACTTTTATCTCTTCACCTAGACGTATTCTTTTGTGATCAGGTGAAATTTTCACTTCCTGAGAGAAAAGTGAATTCACTGAAACGAAGACCAATAAAAACAGAATTAGGTGTTTCATTATTTTGCTCCTCTTCGCTTAAACAAATTACTTAATGGCTGAATATAGGAACGGTCGGTTTGTAAAGAAGCTACGTCCACTCCCGCCCTACTAAAAATGGTCTTGGTCTGCTCTTCATGCTTTTTAGCCTGAATTTCATATGATTTCCTCAAAGCTTTGTCGGAAGAATCAACCCAAAAAGTTTCTGAAGTCTCAGCATCTTTTATTTTCATTAAACCTACATCTGGTAAGCTGTGCTCTCTGGGATCTGAAACTTTTAATGCAACAATATCATGCTTCTTATTCGCTAGCTTAAGGCTGTTCTCATAGTCTTTCGAGTAAAAATCGCTGAGCACAAATGCCGTACATCGCTTCCTAATTACATTGGTCAAAAACTTAAGAGCTTGTCCAACATCAGTTCCCGAATGCTCTGGTTTAAAATCAATTAACTCTCTAATTATTCTTAAAACGTGCGACTTACCCTTCTTAGGCGGAACATATTTCTCAATCTTATCACTAAAAAATATCACTCCAATCTTATCATTATTCTGCATAGCAGAAAATGCCAGCACAGCGCAAACTTCGGTGACCAATTCCACCTTGAATTGCCCAACAGTTCCAAAATCTTTTGAACCACTCACATCCACAAGAAGCATAATTGTGAGCTCTCTTTCTTCTTCAAATACCTTAACATAGGGATGATTCAATCTCGCGGAAACGTTCCAGTCAATTGTCCTAATATCATCACCTGGTTGGTATTCCCTAACTTCCGAAAAAGACATTCCCCGCCCTTTGAAAGCAGAATGATACTGCCCTGAAAAAAGCTGTGCAGATAAACCCCGACTTTTAATCTCGAGTTTGCGAACTTTCTTAAGCAATTCTTTTTGATCCATTTCGGATTATTAAATTGAAGAGGTTGATGTTAGTTATAGTGATAATAGATGAGAGGCCTTTTATATGAAGCTTTTGATAAGCTCAAAAAATCAAACCTTGCTGAATATTACTTCAGCTTTCATCAAGGAACTTCAACCTTATTCAAAATTTCACTAATAATGTTCTCAGTAGTAATATTCTCAGCTTCAGCCTCGTAGGTAAGTCCAATTCGGTGTCTCAAAACATCCATACAAACTGCTCTGATATCTTCTGGGATAACATACCCACGACGCTTAATAAAAGCATACGCTTTTGCAGCTAACGCAAGGCTAATAGAAGCTCTTGGAGAAGCCCCAAAACTAATCATAGGCTCAAATGCAGCTAATTGATGATCTTTTGGAAATCTGGTTGCGAAAACGATATCAACGATATATTTCTCAATTTTCTCATCCATGTAGACTTCTCTCACAACATTACGTGCTTTGATAATCTGCTCTTTCTGAACAACCTGTTTCGGTTTTGGGTATTCAGAAAGTAGATTTGCCCGAATAATCTTAGTCTCATCTTCTTTTGTAGGATAACCAATCACTACCTTCAACATAAATCTGTCTACCTGAGCTTCTGGCAAAGGGTAGGTTCCCTCCTGCTCCACAGGATTTTGGGTTGCCAACACCAAAAATGGTTCAGGTAGTTTGTGCGTTGTATCACCTATGGTGACTTGTCTTTCTTGCATTGCTTCAAGCAAAGCACTTTGCACTTTGGCGGGAGCTCTATTTATCTCATCAGCAAGAATGAAATTGGCGAAAACTGGTCCTTTTCTAACAGAAAAAGACTCTTGTTTCTGATTATAAATCATTGTACCAATCAAATCAGCAGGTAAAAGATCTGGAGTAAACTGAATCCTGCTAAAGTCTGCATCTACCGTCTGAGCAAGGCTCTTTATGGCAAGGGTTTTTGCTAGCCCCGGAACACCTTCTAATAGAATATGTCCATTGGCCAAAAGCCCTATTAGCAACCGGTCTATCATATAATGTTGACCAATTATCACTTTATCAAGCTCCATTTTGAGCAATTCAATAAACGCAGATTCGCGTTCAATCCGTTCGTTAATTTCCCGGATGTCTGTTGTCATATGATTGATTTAAAGAAGGCGCAAAGAAAAAACATTGACTCGGCGCGGTCAAGATTAATTATTTTAAAAAATGTTAATACGGCAGATTCATTTGCATAATTCATTACATATCGACTAATAGATGAGATATTATTTCTCAATTCAGAGAATCTAAACGTTCAACTCTTTGTGGTGTTGTTCTTTAAAAATAGATACTTTCAAATTGGAATGTATATCAAACCGATATTGACTGCAAGATGAATCCAAAATCGAGTTGAAATAATCTAATTTCAAACACTATTAAACAATTCAATGTTAACATACTAGTTTTAGATGAGAGTAAACCACATCCTATATCTTAGGATGAATCATCTATATTTGCAGGCAAATGAGCGTATCCGGGAAAGCTTTAGATTTTTCATTACTAAGACGTGTTATCAGTTATGTGAAGCCATACAAAAGATGGCTTAGTTTCTCAGTAGCACTTACAGTAATAATGGCTTTCCTTTCACCGGTTAGGCCTTTGCTTATTCAGTATACCGTAGATAATTATATTCTCGACCCAAATCCCAACATGCTTCTTAATATGACCTTGATCATGATAGGCATATTGATTTTCGAGGGCTTAGGTCAGTTTTACTCCAACTTCATCACCAATCAATTAGGTCAATATGTAATCCGCGATTTGAGGCTGGATGTTTTTAATCACATCACTCGTTTAAGGATTTCGTATTTCGATAATACCCCAATCGGGACGCTTGTAACCCGAGTAGTGAGTGATATTGAAACAATTGCTAGCATATTTACAGAAGGTGTGGTGATTGTTTTCGGAGACTTACTGCAACTCACTGTGGTATTATCTGTGATGTTCTATACAGATTGGCGCCTTACACTGATTTCAATTTCAACTGTTCCATTATTGCTTATTGCGACTAATATCTTTAAAAACGGAATTAAGAAAGCGTTTCAGGAAGTGAGAACACAAGTCGCTCGCTTAAATGCATTTGTTCAGGAGCATATTACAGGGATGAATATTGTTCAGATTTTTAATCGTGAGCAAGAAGAGATGGAAGCTTTCCGAAAGATTAACAAAGAGCATAGAACGGCTCATATTCAGTCAGTTTGGCATTATTCAATTTTCCTCCCTATTGTCGAAATTCTTAGTGCAGTTTCTCTTGGATTACTCATTTGGCTGGGAGCGAGAGGAGTAATTTCAGGTAATTTCTCTGTTGGAAATTTGGTGGCCTTCACTATGTACATAAGCATGCTTTTTCGCCCAATCAGAACATTAGCCGATAGATTTAACACCCTACAAATGGGAATGGTAAGTTCTGAAAGGGTTTTCGCAGTTCTTGACACTCATGAATATATCGCCGATACAGGCAATTTGAGTCCTACGCATATCAAAGGTAAAATCTGCTTCAAGGAGGTGAATATGGCTTATAAAGCCGATGATTGGATTTTAAAAGGTGTTTCATTTGAGGCTAAACCAGGCGATACAATTGCTATTGTAGGTTCAACCGGATCAGGAAAAACGACTATCATAAATCTCATCAACCGTTTTTACGATTATCAAAAGGGCGAAATCGAAATTGATGATGTGGATATCCGCGACTATAATTCACAGGCAATAAGAAGTCATATTTCGGTTGTTTTGCAGGATGTTTTCCTTTTCTCAGATACCATTGCAAATAATATTTCTCTCAATAATCCAAATATTAGCAGAGCTGAAATTGAAGAAGCTGCTCAACAAGTTGGGGCTGATGTGTTTATCAATAAATTACCTGGTGGATATGATTTCAATGTAATGGAAAGAGGTGGCATGTTGAGCGCTGGACAACGACAGCTCATTGCCTTTATTAGGGCTTATTTATTTAACCCTGCCATTCTAGTTCTTGATGAAGCCACCTCATCGGTGGATACAGAAACGGAACAGTTAATTCAATTAGCTACCGACAAAGTGACCAAAGGCAGAACGTCTATTGTAATAGCTCACAGACTTGCCACTATTCAAAAGGCTGACACCATTCTGGTGATGGAAGCAGGAAAAATCATTGAACGAGGAAATCACCAAGAATTATTGAAGCAAAATGGCCATTACAAGAATTTGTATGAGCTTCAATTCAGAGAACAAGTAATTAGCTGATGTAATTAATTATTTGGCTTTTTAACAAGCTAAGCCGAAGCATTTTTTCTGTTGAATTTATATTATCAAATAAAATTCGACATTCCAATTATAGGTTTATTCTCGGAAACACTTCCTGAAGGCGGAATAGAACCTGATTTCAAAATCAATGAAACTTTGAGCAGTATCAGAGAGCAAAAAGATTTAAGCATTATTAAAACAAAGGAATTAATCTTAAATCAAAAACAATAAGCCAATCACATGCGATTTTAACTGAAGATCAAATCTTATCCACTGCTACCTTATACGTCGGGTCTTCCATAATATTGACCTCAATAATTTCTTCAGCATTTTTAAGTAAAAGCCTGCAATCTTCGCTTAAATGCTTAAGATGTATCACTTTACCTTGCTTTTGATAACGCTCTGTGACTTTATTTAAGGCTTCAATTGCCGACATATCCACAATTCTACTCTCTTGAAAATCAATGATTACCTCAGCTGGGTCATTTGCAACATCAAACTTTTCATTAAAAGCTGTTACTGAGCCAAAAAACAAAGGACCAAAGATTTCATAGTGCTTTATCCCCTTTTCATCAATATATTTTCTTGCTCTAATTCGCTTAGCATTATCCCAGGCAAATACTAATGCCGATAGAATAACGCCAATCAGAACGGCTAAAGCAAGATTATGAACGATTGCAGTTACCATTGTCACCACAACCATCACAAAAATATCTGAAACGGGCATCTTATTAAAAGTCCTTAAACTCGCCCACTCAAATGTGCCAATTGCAACCATAATCATTAGTCCGGTTAACGCTGCCATTGGAACTTTTTCAATCAACTCAGACCCAAACATGATAAACATCAGCAGCATAATGGACGCAAAAATCCCCGATAGTCTTGCTCTAGCTCCTGCCGATATATTAATCAAACTTTGACCAATCATAGCACACCCACCCATGCCCGAGAAAAGTCCAGATAAAATATTTGCTGTGCCCTGAGCTACAGCTTCTTTATTACCTCTTCCTCTTGTTTGGGTAATCTCATCAATGATATTCAGTGTGAGAAGACTTTCAATCAAACCTACTCCTGCAACGATTGCTGAATAAGGTAAAATGATCATCAACGTATCCAAATTAAATGGTAATTCCGGCAAATGAAAAGGTGGGAATGATCCACTAATGGAGGCAATATCGCCAACCGTTTTTGTATCAATATTGAAAATGGTGACCAGGCCAAAAATGAACAGGATAGACGTTAATGAAGCTGGGATAAGCTTCGTTAACTTAGGTAAAAGCCAAATAATCAACATGGTAATTACCACCAATCCAAGAAACATGTATAAAGCCGAACCTGTGAGCCAAGCTCCTGAATCATCTTGAAATTGATCCAGTTGCGACATGAAGATGATAATCGCTAATCCATTAACAAATCCAAAAATAACCGGGTGTGGCACCAACCTCATCAGTTTACCTAAGCGAAGCAATCCGGCAGAAATTTGAATAATTCCTGCAAGAACAACTGCTGCAAAAACATACTCAACACCATGACTTTGCACTAAAGTAACCAAGACAACCGCCACGGCACCTGTAGCTCCTGAAATCATACCAGGTCTTCCACCCAAGACTGAAGTTACCAAACCCATCACAAACGCTGCATATAGTCCGGTTAAAGGCGATAAACCCGCAATGAGTGCAAAAGCAACTGCCTCCGGTACTAAAGCTAAAGCAACCGTTAAGCCTGATAGAATCTCTGTTCTGTAATTTACCTTCTGACTTAAGTCAAATAAATTAAAGTATTTTTTCATTTCTCCCTACACTCTTTAATTCCAAATTAAAGGCGGCAAAGGTAATTTTATTTATGCCAAACATCGGTTTTCATAAGAATACAAACCCCAATTGCTTCACTATATCGCTAAATTAGCCAACACTTTCATAACCTGTATTGGTAGATTAATTTTCAGCCTTTTAATTTTAACGTTTCATATTGCACATGCTCAAACGAGTGCAAACTTAACTGCTGTTGTTGCAAGTAACTTCAATAAAGTTAGTAATGACAGCATATGTAAATTGGCATCAAGTAGTTTAGAAATCGAATATGATGATGAGCACACAAGGATTATGCAAGGCACTTATACCATTTCTGATGACAATCAACTAATTGTATTTCAGGTTGAAATAGAGAGCTGTGGTGCCTATTGTAATTCCTTTTATGAATCAGTTATTCTGGAAAATTCAACTGAGACTGATGGTTTCAAAGTCTATGAAGTTGAATTAGCATTCAAAGCCGATAGCGTTTTATCACTACCCAAAAAAAACATGTATTTATTTATGGGAGAGCATTCGCATAGACCCCGCGGAGTTGAAGGTGTAGCGTGTTTATATGCTGTAGTACTAGATTTTTCAGAGAACAAAATTGCTAAAGAAATTCAGGAAATTACAGCCTGCAATTCTAACCTCTCCTATTCAGGCGAGGAGGATGAATTCAACATTTCAAAACTAAACTACCATCCAAAAACTAACACCTTAGAGTGCGAATTTACCTGGTATGAGGAAAGTGATCAAGATTTTAAAATATATAAAGAAAGAGGGTATTATTACTTTGTAAATGATAAGTTTATTGAAAATGAGAAAGAAATTATTTTCAAATGAGCAGTATCATTCTAATAAATTTGAAGAACTATTTGAACTCTGAGTATGCTCATTAAACTGTGTCAAAATTAAATAAACGAAAAAAAGTTTAAA
>JBBEBC010000135.1:0-14174 GCA_040882555.1 Bacteroidia bacterium | reverse complement strand
CCACAAAACTGTCTGCGGAGCACGAAACCCCGCCTTTTGGGTAGGTGCTGTTATGTGTAGCCTTTCTTTTCACTATCGTCTATTTTTATTCTTTTCGTCCAAAGCTACTTTAAAATATTTCTCAACCCATAATTCTGTTATGTCTTTTGAAAGGTAAAATTCTTTTTTTCCTTCTTGATTTCTCCAACCAAAATCGTTGTCGGTGCAGTCAAAGTCAAGTCGAATAATTTGTAAAACTTTTGCTGGGTAAAATGGGTCGGCATAACCATTGTCGTCAAAATAGCCGTCAACGATTGCAAAAAGTAAATATGAATTTCTTGCACTGTTGCCGTAAGCTTGGTAGAACTGAATTAGTAGAGTGAAACCATTAAATCTGATGTCACAAATTCTGTTTTTGTTGTCTTTAGTTTGGATGTGATATTGTGTTGCCTTTAAAGTAATTTGTTTTACTAATTCTTTCACAAGGTCTTTTATACTGTCGGCTTCTTTAAAAGCTAATTGTAATCCTTCGGTCGTCTCGAAAATTGCTCGGTTTGTTTTTATATTCATTTCAAGGTCGTGTTTAGCAGTTACGAAACTTATTATGTTGTCGAATTTAGATGGTTCTGTTTTTTCTGTTTGAGAAAATTCTGTGCTGTCTAAATTGGTCTTTACCCAAAGTTCGTGTTCTGATTTTATTTGTTTGAGTTTGTCGACAGGAAATTTTAATGTTTGTTCGTCAACTGTCTTGTGGTCGTTGCAGCATAGAAGCAAAAGATTGTCTGAGTTGTCATATTCAAAGGATTGTATTAACTTATGTCTTGGTCCATTTGGTTGTCTGCTAATGATGTGGCATTCTTCTCCAAGGTTAAGATGCAAATTGTCGAAAGTGTCCTTTTCCAAAACCAATTCAGTTTTGCAAATTGCACATCTGTTTCCCGAACGTGCCCAAATTGTTTTTCTTGTCTTTTCTGATATTGCCACTTTCTATTGTCTATTTTTTCTGTCGTTAATGTTTAGCACTGTCGGTCTGTTAAGGTTACACATAACTTATTGATTTAAGCAAATATCATAGTCTAATGGGAAATAAAGGACTAAGGAAACTAAAAGATTAAAATCAAAGTAATTGTCCTGTTGTTTACTCCTTAAATAAAATTGGTAACCGTTGGAAATTATTGTTGGTTCATTATATAAAGCAAGGCTATAACAGGTAAAGCACTTTACAAAAAGTTATTCCTGATATAAGCAGACAACCACTAACCAATCAACTTAGAGAGTTAGAGGAGGATGGAATTCTTGAAGGAATTATGAATCCTAAACCTTCCTCCTTAAGTTAAATACAGTTTATTTGAACTAGGATTGTTTTAGCTTCCTGTAATTACTGAAATAGTGAATAGGGCTTACAGCGGCATGTAGCATTTGCCAAGATGGCGATTTGTGCTATTTATTCAAGGTGCTTATATTTATTACTCCGTCTGAGTTTATACTAATTTTATACTTTTCATCTAAGCTACAGCCGTCATCATAATAAGAGGCTTCATAAATACTTATTTCATTTTTGTCTATATAAAAATATCGCATTTTGGTATGAGGGTCGCCCAATAAGTCGTCTCCATAAATGTTCAACAATTTCCCCTCATTCGTTTTGAGGTTAAGAAGAATTAAATTACCGTAACCTTGGTATGAATAATAACATTCGTAGATGCCAATGTTCGGCAAACGATACCTGCAACTGTCAAATGATATTCGCATTAATGCATCCAAGTTATTAGCGTTCTTGAAAATATCTCCAATTTCCAGTAGCTCAACTTTTTGGGGTCTTGGAGATTTTATTGTTTTACCTGAATTGATAGCATTAAAACACTTGCCAATACTTTCAAACTCCTGCCCTTTTGGTTTTTTGAGATGTCCATAATTTTCGAGATCTCCTTCCCAATGTTTTGGGTATTTAAATTTTTTCAGATCAGCACAACCAAATGGAAAATTTGCATTAATCTGAGCTTTTGCAGTGTCAGTCTGCCCAATCAAATTGTCTTTTGTTGCAGAAGTGTCTGCTGAAATTGGATTATTAGGAGTCTGATTAGAGCAAGACCAAATTGTTGAACAGGAAATTAATAAGAGCAAAAGATTTTTCATTAGGTTGTTTTTATTCTCTTCGGGTCTGTCTTTTTATACTTCTGACTAACGGTTAGTGTGCAGGTGGTATGTACCTCAAAGATATAAACCTGCGTTATAAACGCATTATCGCTTCTTCATTTCCACTTTTGTCTTGAAACAAAAGTGGAGCAAAAATTCAAGTCCCAGGCGAAGCTTCACCCGCTAATCGAAAAAAAACGAAAGGGGCTTTAGTGGAAAAAATGAAGCATTGGACTCGCTATTTTTTTCGATCCGCCATTTTCCACCATCCGCGACATCATTGAAGCTTTATTCAAGGGAGTGGTGGAACGCACCCTCGCCGCCTGTGACCTTCCCTGCGCACTCGTTAGGTGTTCATTGAAGCATCCTAAAACAGGAACTGATAAGGCGTTAAAATCGAACAGATTAAATGCTTGAAGCACATCACTTTTACATAACTCGTTGGTTTTGAACAGTGCTGTTCATTATTATTCATGACAAAGGCTTGTATAATAGAGTCAATGTTTGTTTTTTTATTATCTGAGTAAACCGCATTATCGCTTCTTCATTTCCACTTTTGTCTTGAAACAAAAGTGGAGCAAAAATTCAAGTCCCAGGCGAAGCTTCACCCGCTAATCGAAAAAAAACGAAAGGGGCTTTAGTGGAAAAAATGAAGCATTGGACTCGCTATTTTTTTCGATCCGCCATTTTCCACCATCCGCGACATCATTGAAGCTTTATTCAAGGGAGTGGTGGAACGCACCCTCGCCGCCTGTGACCTTCCCTGCACACTCGTTACGTGTTCATTGAAGCATCCTAATACAGGAACTGATAAGGCGTAAAATCGAACAGATTAAATGCTTGTAGCACATCACTTTTACATAACGAACGGTCCGCGGCATTTGCGAAGGTGGCGACAGCCTTGCACTTAGCTCCTTTGGAACACGGATTACAAAATATAGAAAAAACTCTCTTTTGGAAACTAAACCACCACTTTTGCAAATGCCGCTGTTTTGGGTAGGTTTTTATTTTTCTTTAGTTTTATTAATTCCTTTTTGTTCTGAATCAATGTTCACTTGAAGTGCTTTTTTCGCATTTAAACTAGAAACTACTTTTTTACCTGTTTTGGCTTCTAATGCCTTTCTTGCATCACCTGCAATCTTACCACCTTGTTGAGCAATCATTGCACTCTTTTTAAAGGATTCAGGTTTTGTGGCTTGTGAAATGTCCTTTGTTGATGCCTCTGCAAGCATGTTCAAAATCAATTCGGTGTTGGTCATGTTGTCACGAAGATTTTCTTTTCTAAGACCTTTGAGAATTTTATATTCTTTAGTTGTCTTTCCTGACCAAGCTTTAGTTATAATATCTGTTAATGTAGCAAATTGCAAACCTTCTTTTAATCCTCGTTTTTTCCACTCGTCAGTTAATTCTTTACGGATTTCAATACTTTTTAGGCGTTGGTTAATCCAGTTTTCTGAATAGCCTAGTTTTAGGTATTGTTCTAAAGCCCTGTCAATAGTAATTTCAGGGTCTTGCATTTCGTCTAGTCGTTCTGAAGCCAACTGAGCTAACCACAGCTTGAAAGGTTCTGCTTTTGGAGAAGGAATCGATTGAATGAGTCTGAAAATTTGCTGCGGCTCAGCAACGTCAGTCAATCGCATTTTACCATCTTTTGCTTGCATTTTCAAACCGTGAAGATTTGTCACGATTTCATTTCCTTCTTGTTTTAGCCTTTGTTTTAGCTTTCGCCAGTATGCTTGCGGATCAATGCTCTCTGTTAATGCTTCAATTACATCAACAACTGAAACATACCAAAGTTCCTTATCCTCGTCCCAGTATGTACGAATTTGACTTTGATCAAATATTTTTGCAGCATTTTCTTTTTTCATTTTAAACGTCTATGCGGAATTCAAAACTAGTAATCTCTGACTAGTTTGTATTTTCCTTTGTGTCACAAGACTCTTTGTTTTTTGATTTGTATAATTCGGCATTATATGGACCGACGATGAACTTACCCATAACGGTCCGCGGAATTTGCGAAGGTGGCGACAGCCTTGCACTTAGCTCCTTTGGAACACGGATTACAAAATATAGAAAAAACTCTCTTTTGGAAACTAAACCGCCACTTTTGCAAATGCCGCTGTTACTTGACGGTGATTTTTTTGCTAATTATAAAATCAGTCCTGATTAATTTTCTTTTGCTGGTTGTATCTAAAAATGCCGATATAATTCTAATCAATATTCTTTTAATAATACATCTGTTGGAATTCCTAAAGTGACATGAAGTTTTCTGATCATATCCAAGGTGAGCTTCCTTTTCCTATTCAAAATCTCGCTTACTCTGCTTTTTAAGCCAATTGCGTTCGCTAAATCCTTTTGCTTATATCCAAGTTGTTCCATCCTGAATTTAATTGCTTCTATTGGATCAGGTAAATCAATTGGATCTTTCTCTGTTTCATACTTTTCAATTAACAAAGAAAGCAACTCTAACTCATCTGCTGTCTTTGAACCTCTTTTTGAATCAAAGATTTCTTCAAGTCTATTAATTGCAGCTTGATATTCATTTCTTGTTTTGATTACTTTCAGTTCCATCGTTTCAAATTGTTGCAGCGTTTATTTTATCGCATTCACTGTGAGTTCCTATAAATCTTATCCAGACAATTGCAAAATCATAGTTTATTTTAACTATCAATCTGTAACTGTTTCCTTTTATATTAAATACTACTCTGTTATCTTGAAGAAAACTTGCTGAAGGATAGTCATTCTTAATAAGCTGTGGCGTTTTCCAGTTTGCTTCTTCAGCTTCTTTGTGCCAAGCTTTAAGTCTCTCTTCACAATCGCTGTGTTTGAGCCAAAACTCTCTCAATGTTTTCTTCGAAATTACTCTCACAATGCAAAGATAACAAAGTTCCCGTATCGGGAACAAGCATTAAATTGAAAACTTAATTTTTTATGCTTTTACAACCTTACGTTCAATTTCTATGTCTGAGAACCTTCACTGTCATGTAACTTATTGATTTAAGCAAATATCATTGGCTAATGGAAAATAAAGGAATAAGGAAACTAAAAGATTACAATCCGGGTAATTGTCCTGTTGTTTACTCCTTAAATAAAATTGGTAACCGTTGGAAATTATTGTTGGTTCATTATATAAAGCAAGGCTATAACAGGTAAAGCACTTTACAAAAAGTTATTCCTGATATAAGCAGACAACCACTAACCAATCAACTTAGAGAATTAGAAACAGATGGAATACTTGAAAGAACTATCTATCCCCAAATTCCACCGAAAGTTGAATATAGCTTAAGAGAGCTAGGATTGAGTTTGCAACCTATCAGTACTAAGATGAGTAAATGGGGCTTAATGCATATTAAACCAGACATTCAGAATAATACCAATAACGGAGCCTAATAGCAGCTTGGCAATACCTTGGGTACTTTATGTTAGTCAAATAAATTCTGCATAAAATCTCAAATGAAAATTGACTTAACATGGTTTATGAGGAAACTGTGTGATAAAGTTTCTTCACACTGAAATAAACAAAAAGGCTGCATCGTTTGATGCAGCCTTTAAAAACTAAACTGAAAGATGTATTCTTTAGTTTCTAACTACGCGAATAGTAGAACTTGAATTTTCACTTTGAATTCTTACTAAAAACAATCCAGCATTATTTAATGCAGATGTATTAAGCGTATGGGTGTATTCTGTTGATGGCAAAACAAGAGCTTCGCTCGATAAAATTCTTCCACTCAAATCCATAACATCAATACTCACCTTTTCTTGAGCTTGACCTTGCAGATTCAAGTTAAGTACTTCTGCGAAGGGATTTGGATAAGCGCTTGCCTCAAATGAGCTATTTGCAAAAGGAAGACTGTTAGGGAAATCAGAATAGATAGCAAAAGTACCTTTAGCTCCAGGGAATTCAGCGCTAGCATACGACTCTCCAATTATTGAATTTAAGCCTGCTATATACTCATCTACTGTAGCACCTGCCACAACCCTATTTTGAACTGTGTTCCAGTTTGAAGGTTCTGAGCTGCCAGTATAATCGAAACGTATGGTAGCATTACCCACTACATTTGATATAAGTGACCACTGAAGTCTTACATGGCTATTAACTTGTTCTGGAAGGTCAGGATTAAAAGAGAAAGGACTGCCTGCTGGACTAACAGATACAGCAACGAAATCAGTACCTGAATCAAGACCTGAAATAGTAACCGGGGCATAGGTGTTTTCTGTGCCAACGGGGAATATTGTTCCTGCAGGATCTAAAGCTGAGAGAATTTTTCCTGACCCTGAAGAGATTGCATAGCTAGCATTGTTTCCAGTTGTTGCTGTAGCACCTGGTAATAGAGTAATAAACCCAGAGCTCAATTCTAATTTACCCCCTTCTGGGCGATTGAATTGAAGTGAATTAACCACATTGAATGAGCCTTCAAGCACTACTTTAATTCCTTGGCCAGCAAGGATGAAATCGTTTACTTCTGGCGCATTTATCCCAATAAGGTTGAATGATTTGTTAAGAAAAACCGATTCGTTGTAAGATCCTCCATCGTTAACAACCACAGTTCCATTTACGGATACCATAGCAATGGCATCATTGATTTTAGACCCTGTATTAACGGTAACTAATTCTGAACTAAATGCAGTGGCTGAAGGCAATGGGCTTAAGAGTTGCCCTCCAAAACTGAACGTTACGCTGGTAATTGTAACGTTAGAGCTACCTGTTTTTAGTAGAGAGATCCCTTTTGTGATAACAACATTTTCAGGATATGCTCCTGATGCTATCGAGAGAACATCTCCATTCATTGCAGTTTCAAGTGCAGAAGTAATGCTTGCCTTTGGTCCTGAATCAGGCCCAGCAATTTGACTCAAGCCATCGTTAGAATCATTTCCTGTTCCGGAATTAACATAGAAAACCGTTTGAGCTGAAACTGAAACCGAAAGCAGGATAAGGAGTAAAGTGTATAGTTTTTTCATGATTGGGATATGCGTTTTGCTATGAACAAAAGTAAGGGAATAATTGAATGTAAAAAATGGCTTTCAGTGAATGAAATAAAAAAAGCGGGGGTGGAAAACCACCCCCGCTTTTAAGGATATAATCTGATGAAAGATTACTTCGCGATAGTCAAACGACTAGTATTCTTGAAGCTATTTCCTTCTACAGTTACTTGATAAACACCGTCAGCTAAACCAGCAATGTTAAGTTCAACGATAGAACCTGCACGTACATCATTTACGTTTTCTGAACTGATTAGGCGACCTTGAGCATCATGGATGCGAACGATTACCTGTGATTCAGAACGATCGATGTTAAGTAGCAAGTTAGCGTTTGTGCTTGCAGGGTTTGGATAGATGCTGAATCCTAAGTTAGGATCAACATTAGCAATACCTGTTACAGCGCTTACATTGATAGTTTGAGAGAACTCAGTTACACAACCTCCGTTAGAAGCCATAAACGTTACAGTGTAGATACCTGGAGCCATGTAAGCATGAACCGGGTTTAAATCACCTTCAACAACACTACCGTCACCGAAGTTCCAGCTGTATGACGTTGCTCCTGGGGCGTTACCCAAGAATTCGATGATTGCATCAGCAATTGTAACATTTGTAGCGCTCGCTTGGAAGCTTGCAGCAACTGGAATTCCTCCGTCAGCAATTTGTGCTTGTTTTGAAGCATTTGTACCGTCAGTGTATGATAATGTAATATCATAGTTATCGGCAGAAAGACCTTCAATAACAACTTCAGAAGAAGCTGTACCTGCACCGAATGCAGCAGTAGTATAAACTTCGTTAGAAGAAATACCGCGAATCTCAGCTGTTACAGAAGTCGTGTTAGGGTTGTTAAGAATCATCTTACCAAGACCTTGACCTGAACAATCTGAAGAAGTTGCTACTGCAATTGGAGCACGGAAGTGAATTCTGAAGCGATCTTCACTTTCAGTTACTGAACCGTCAGAGAATGTATAAGTAGGATTCTCAGTTAAGTTATGGAATGTACCATTAACTACATCTTCTAAGTAAACTACCGTAGTTCCATCAAAGTTATCGAACTGATTCATAGTGATTGAAGCAGTACCGTCGAATACATTCAGAACTTTCAATGGTACAATTCTCTCAGCAGTTAATGGGCTGAAATAATTGAACGCGATTTGCTCAGCACCAACCATAGTATACAATGCAATGCTTGTATTACCTGGTAGGCGACGTACATCGATTCCCTGATCGTAGCTTTCAGTTGCTACATCTCTAAATGCGATGATTGTTTCACTTGACTGCTCGACAGAATTCTCGATACGTAGTTTCAACATTTCATCAACATTTGTTTCGAAGAACTGGCTGTTAGTAGAACCAGCAGCTGCTCTTTGAGTAAGATTAAAGTTAACTGAACCTGCAGATGTTACATCGATGAAGAAACCTTGACAAGAAGCAATGTTTCCGCTAAATGGAGCACCTGAGTTAGGACCGTTAATTGTTCCAACACCGTTAGAAACAACATAGTCACCAGCTGTATAGTCAACACCGTTTGATACGTCATCATCCCAAACATAAATTGCTGAACCAGCACTTGCATTTTGAGATAAGAACAATGCTGCAGCTAAAGGAGCTGGGAACGGATTACTTACAAGGTTGAAATTAATCGCACCTGAAGTAGTTACCACTGGAGTATTTACTTGGTTTGGCACACCACTAAATGTGGCAAGACCTGCACCAGTTGCAATGTAACCACGACCTGGAGTCATAACATCACCTGGACCTAGCGGATTCCAACCTGCTTGTGTACCTGCATAGTCAACACCTGTAGTATTCGAAGTGATATACTCATATGTGTTAGCAATGTAACCAGGAGCACTTAAGCTAGCTAAAGTACCTGCTGTAATTGGAGAACCCCAATAGTTATAAGCGTACTGAGAACCGTTACCCTGACGACGGTAAGTAATGTTTCCGTTAACTAGACCGTTAGCGCCACCTGAGTAGAGCGAAGAACCGTTTTCGAAAACCATTTTACCGTTTGAGTTGATACTATATCCTGAGCTCACTGTAACAGCTATAGGGTTAGAACCGCCGAAACGAACTGTTCCTAATCCTAAACCAACATTAATTGGCGCTGCACCTGCAGAATTTAAGGATAAAATACCTGGACCTTGTATACGAGCGAATGAACCTGTACCACGGATTGTTCTACCCGGATTAGTTTCATCCAATGTCATATTTAAGGTAATTCCAGTATTGATAGACAATGTAGCTGCAGTAAAGAAAGAACTCTTGAAATAGATACCTCCTAAAGTAGTTCCAGTTGTAACAATTGGTTGGTTTACAACACCGCCTCCAATTGGAATATTAACGATAGTTGTTGGACCTGGAGCTGGAACACCTTCACCTAAGTTCTGGTTAATCCAGTTACCTGTACCATTGTATGCAAAACCACCTTGGCCATCCCATACCCAACCATCAGATGCTTGAATATTGAAATTACCAAACGTTGTTAGTGTGAAACCATCTACACAGATATAAACTACTTCACCAGGAGTTCTTCCTGAAATGTAAGAGTATGAACCTACTCCTGGACCACCATCATCATCAGATGAAATCTGAGTAAGAGCAACTAAAGGATCTCCTGAATACAAACGTAAACGAGTATCGCCAATGGTAGTAGGCTGAACGTTTACTGCTAATACACCATTATCTCCAATAGTAGCTTTATACCAAACATCATTTCTGAAGTTTCCGAAAGTACCTGGATCAATACTAGGGTCAATGTTATTTGTTGCACCTAAGTTAGTAGCATTTGTGATAGAAGGAGTGATATCCTGACGAAGTGTTAGGTTAATAGCGCCTAATGCATCATCGTTAATTGGTGGTTGACCAGTTAAACATACTGAGAAGTTAGGTGTACTTGCATCAGCTGCAGACCAATGGTAAGTTCTTACATAGTAAGTATTACCCGGAATTAAGCCAGAAAGAACCAAATTCTCAGCAGTACCACTGCCAGTTGCATCTTGACAACCTAAAGATACTAATGAACCACAACCTCCGCTGAATACTTGAACTACAGCATCGAAACCAATACCACCAACAACAGTTACTGTTGAAGTTGTATTAGCTGCAATAAATTGGTACCATACATCATCATTCGCGTTACCAGCACAACCAGGTTGAGACTGAGTAGCACCTGTTACAAGACCATTTACAGAAGTACATGGCGATGTGTTAGGTAGGTTAAATGCTCCAGCGCAATTATCATTTGCTGGAGGCACAGCGATACCGTAAACACATACGTTAAATACACCCATAAAAGGAGTTCCGTTACCGGCAGAATAAATACGAATTCTATATGTCTGACCAACTGTTAATCCAGCAGCATTTATCACTTCTGTGCCGTCTACTCCTGTAGCATTAGCACACTGAATTGATGTACCACAACCTGGACCAGATCGAAGGTTTAATACAGGGTCAAAGCCTTGAATACCTGTAACTTCAATAGTAGGGTTAGGACTTGTAGCAACGAATGTATAGAATACATCATCATCAGAAGTACCAGCACAAGGAGCAGCTGCCAAATCAGGAGTTGCACTTAACGTGAAACCGAATGTTGGAGTAACACACGTTGCTGAGTTCTGTTGGAAGATACTAATTGCTCCAATACAAAGGTCATTTGATGGAGGAGGCGTACGGAAAACACATATTGTGAAATTTCCTGTAGGATTTCCAGCTCCAAAGTCATAAACACGAACAAAATAGGTAGTTCCTACAGATAAACCATAGTAAGTAACCTCTTCAGCTCCATTAGCTCCTGTAGCATTAACTGCAGGGAATTCTGTAGCAATAGTTTTATTGCCAGTGATCGTGAACATTTGAATAACAGGATTATATCCTGCACCACCTTGTACGATAATGTTTGCATAACCTGCAGTGGCAACAAACTTATACCAAACATCATCATTCGCATTCCCTACAACCGGAGATATAGAGTTTGTATGCGTTAATGTTGCATTTGTAGAAGTAAATGGCCCTAGTGGAGAACAGTCAACTACGAAAGGAACTGTTGTTGCTCCAGTAATTTCATCATTTGCTGGGCGAGGTGACGGAGTTGTTGTGAAGGCACAAATTGAGTGACCACCACCTGCTCCAGTTCCTAATCCGTAATGGAATACACGGATAAAGTATGCACCAGCTCCTAATGAACGACTAATTAACTCTGAACCACCTGTAATTGAACGGTCTTCACAAAACTGTGCTGTTAAGCCTGCACAACTTCCTGAAAATAACTGAACAACCGGATCCATTGCTGTACCTGTAGCAGTAACACGAATGTTTAAGTCAGATGCAACTGCAAGGTCAACACGGTACCAAACATCATCATCAGCATTTCCTGTGAAACCTGAACAAGCAATTGCTGCCTGTGATAGTGTAGCCGAAACTGTGTTTCCGATTGTGTTTACACAACCTGCATTAACTGGTAATACAACAGCGCCAGCACAATCATCATTTACTGGAGGAGGAGGAGTTGTTAAACATAGAGTGAAATTACCCAAGTTAGAACCCCAAAGAACGTTGTTATCATAAATACGGATGTAGTATGTATTACCTACAACAAGACCAACAATAGTTCCTGTTTCAGCAGCTCCTTTTGCAGTAGAATTATTTAAACAAAGACCTGGACCTAATGCAGCTGCTGTACCTCCGTACAATTCAACAGCAATATCAGCTCCTGAATTTGCAACTCCATTATTACCTGGATCAACGTTAACATCAACAGCTGTTGCTGTTGCTACAAATGAATACCAAACATCATCATCGGCAGTACCACCGCAAACTGTTGGCTCACCTGATGCTCCAGCGTTAGCTGTTGAACCTACTACACCTGAACATGTTGGTGTAGCACTTTGAGTTGTTCCAATAGCATTGAAAGGAGTTGTTCCTGAACCTGGAGTACCTGGTGTTTGACGGATCCTTACAAAGAAGTTTGAAGAAGATGGTGCAGGAAAATAGTCAACTACAATCCAATATGTACCTGTTGTTGGCACTGTTGCAATGCCTACAGCCGAATTCGAACCACCTGAAGTAGCACAAATTAATGAAGAACCAGCAGTTGTTGAAGTACAGTTGTCTTTTAAGAATGCTGCAATCCAATTAGTACCTGATGTATTTGCTACAGAAACCTCATAATTAACACCTGCTGTTAAGTTTACTTGGAAGATGTAGTCGTTACCAGTACCATAGGCACCACTACAACCTTGAGATCCGATGTTATTTCCAGAAGCAACTGTACTAAAATTACCTTGGAAAGGAACAGCAGTTATAAGGTATGGATCTGCACATGATGCACCACCTACCGCGCGCACTTCAACAGCACCCGAGGTAGAGGTTAAACCTGAGAATGTACATGTAGTTACTAAACGGTACCAAACAGAACCCGCTGCTGCTGGAGTAGTGTAAGTGGTGTTTGTATTAGCTCCTGTAGCTGGAACGAAAGGACCGCCAACTGCAGGACCTTCTTCCCAAAGGTAACTGATACCCAAACCTGATGTTACACCAGTAGGCGCTATGGTTGTAGTTGTTGCATTAAGAACTTCAATTGGACTACCTGGCATTGCAGGAGTTGCTGGAGTTCCAACGCATGGTGGAGGAGCAGTAATGTTAATTACATAATCTTCTGTTTCACCCCATCCGTAAGTACCGCATGCAGCAATTGTTCCTGGACTAAACGTTTCAGCAAGAATTACACGCATTACCGTTGGACCATTGACTGCACCTAATGGAATTGTTATAGTTCCAGATACTAAAGTACCCGCTCCAGTTGATGGAGTTAAAGTACTAGAAGTGAACAAGCGCTCACCTGCTTCAAATGTTCCATTTGCATTGTAATCAATAAAAACTGTAACCCCAGCAGTATATGGACCACCACAAGTACCAGCCCTCATACTAAACGACTGAAGAATACCTTTGTCTACGTTAAATGGACCAAGGTTGGTATAGTTTGAATATCGTGATAGAATTGAACCAGTAGTTCCTGTTTGAGCACAATTTGTTGTGTTATTTAGAGTGCCCCCAAAAGAAACATTGAATATTTCTGTATCACCGGCAAAGTCGGCTGACGAGGTACAATAACAAGAAAACAATGGAGTTTGTGTTATCAAACCTGTAGCTGTTGAGGTGGTTGGACCAGGGAAGGCTGCACACTCAACAATACATCTGTAATAAGAAGCTTGTGTTTGAGCAATATTCGCCGTCTGATTTGTTTGACCTGGAATTGCGAACCAAGTAATGTTATCACTTGATCTTTCCCACTGGAAAGTTAAACCACCAGCTGAATAAGTTGGACTTAATGAAAGCACCAAATTATCACCTGGACAAACTGGACCAGCCAAACTTGCATTTGCTGCGGAAGCACTAGGTATTCCAGCACATGGAGGTGGCACAGTAATGTTTACTAAGTAATCTTCAGTTTCTCCCCAATTATAGGTAGCGCAACCATCAAGTGTAGCTGGATCGGGAGTTTCATAAACAATTACTCGCATACCCGTTACTCCTGGTGTAGCAGAAAGTGGTGGAGTTATTGACGTACTAAATGTGTGTGTTCCTGTCCAACCTGTAATAACTGGTCCTTGATAAATCAATTCAGCTAAACTGAAATTTCCATCTTGGTTATAGTCAATCCAAGCACGCATAGACATCGTATACTCGAAACCACATGTTCCAACTAATACGCTCATTGGGTAAGGAGTACCCTGCACAAGAACTGGAGCAGGAACACCCGTATAATTAGCGTAACGCTCTAGAATAGAACCAGCACCTCCTGTTGTTGCGCAGGTGCTTGAATTATTTAAGGTTCCAAGGGTTACGTTAAAAATATCTTCATCTCCAGCGAAAATTGCAGGATTGTTACAATAACAAACGTTAAATGCATTTTGCAAAACATTTACTGGTGTAGTAATTGTTTCTACACCTCCGAAAGTACAATTGATTCTGCAACGGTAAAATGGTCTTGTACCATCATAAACCGCAGTACCTGTTTGGTTAGTCTCGCCTGCAAGTGCAAACCAAGGACCACCAGCTGTTGTACCTTCTTCCCACTG
>JBBEBC010000134.1:0-14243 GCA_040882555.1 Bacteroidia bacterium | reverse complement strand
CAGCTTGGTTAATTTAGGAATGAAACAACTTCAACCCTCAGTCGGATAATTCATTAAACAGGTCTTGGTGAGCTTGTCGAACCAAGACTTGGTTATCTTTGCCGCATGCAAATTCCTCATCGTCCTCGTAGAAACAGAAGGACAGAAGCAGTTAGACAAATGGTCCAAGAGACCAGAATTCATCCTTCGCAATTAGTGACTCCATTTTTTCTTCTCGACGGATCAGGCATTAAGCAGGAAATATCTTCTATGCCGGGCGTTTTTCGTTATACCATTGATGAAGCAATAAAAGAAGCTAAGATTTGTGAGGGATTAGGTTTGAGAAATTTTATTCTCTTCCCGGCGATAGCCGAGAAAAACAAAGATAAATATGCAACCTGGAGCTATCATCCTGATTGTTTTTATCTGAAAGCCATTGCAGAATTTAAAAAAGAATTGCCTGAATGCACTGTCATTACTGATGTTGCTATGGATCCATATAGTAGTGATGGCCACGATGGTATTTATCAGGATGGGCTTATTTTAAATGATGAAACTTTAAAAGTGCTTGGTAAAATGTCGGTAGCTCAAGCTCAGGCTGGCGCTGATATCATGGGGCCGAGTGATATGATGGATGGTCGCGTTGCCTTTATTCGCGAAGAGCTCGACAAAGCAGGTTTTTCGCATGTCGCCATTATGAGTTACACGGCTAAGTATGCGTCATGCTTTTATGGACCATTCAGAGATGCATTGGATTCGGCTCCTAAACATGGAAATAAACTGACCTATCAAATGCATCCCGCCAATAGGCGTGAAGCCCTTACAGAAGCCGAACACGACGTTTATGAAGGAGCTGATTACCTCATGGTGAAACCTGCTTTGGCATATTTGGACATAATTTCAGATTTAAAGCAAAACTCTCATCTTCCCATTGTTGCTTATAACGTAAGTGGTGAATATTCAATGATTAAGGCTTCGGCAGAAAAAGGCTGGGTAAATGAGCAAGCTGCTATGATTGAAGTCCTTACAGCCATCCGCCGAGCAGGCGCAGACATTATTATCACTTATTTCGCAAGAGCTTATGCTGAATTCTATAAGCATTCGAAATTCTAAATTGTAACATTTACTTCACACTCGGGCTTGCTTATCTATTGTACTTTCGCTCGGTAAAAATTAAACTATGCGTTTCATTCTATCATCGTTGGTTCTAGCTTTAAGCATACTCTTTATTCCAAGTTGTAAGTCAGGCGAGGGCAAAAAATCAGAATCATTAAAACCACTTCGTGTGATGTTTTATAATGTCGAAAATCTTTTCGATGCCGTAGATGACCCTAAAATTGATGATGAAGATTTTCTCCCATCAGCAGAAAATAATTGGACGGAAGAGCGTTTAAATACTAAACTCAATCAAATTGCTGAGGTCATTAATGCGGTCGGTAAAACCGGGATTCTCCCTGATATTGTGGGTTTTTCTGAAGTTGAGAACAGAAGAGTACTCGATTTTTTAATCACAAGAACTGCCTTAGGAAAACAAGGTTACTCAGTTATTCACTACGATTCGCCTGATAAACGTGGTATTGATGTGGCTTTGATTTACAGAAAAGACCGTATCAAACCTATTAAATTTACAACATACCCAGTCATTTTTCCTGGTGATATGGATAAACCCACCAGAGATATTCTCTATATGAAAGCAGAGCTGCCTAATAAAGCCATGCTAAACATATTGGTTAACCATTGGCCAAGTCGCAGCGGAGGTCAAGCCAAAACAGAACCTAAGCGAATTATGGCAGCTAATACGGCTAAGCGTTTATGTGATTCCATATCCTTTAATGATAAACAAGCGAATATTCTGCTGATGGGCGATTTTAATGACTATCCTGACAATATCAGCATCGTAGAATCATTAGGTGCCCAAGGAGATACAACATCAGACAATGCGGGACTTTATAATATGATGGCTTGGCAAAAGGCTGAAGGGGTCGGCTCTCACCAGTACAAAGGCGATTGGGGGTTTTTAGATCAGTTTATTATTTCTGACGGATTGAGAAAGGGAGAAAATGGTGTAAGTACTTACTTTAAAAATGCATATGTTTTTCGTGCTGATTTTCTTGTCGAAAAGAATGAAAAATATGGCAATTGGCAACCTAAGCGGACTTATGGAGGAAGGAAATACCTTGGTGGTTACAGCGATCACCTTCCAATTGTTCTTGATTTGTGGATGAAATAGAAGCAAAGAAAAAGCTTGATGGTTTAAGGGTGATGAACATATGAAAGGCTGAAATTGAAAGTTAAGCAGTCTTTTTAATTGCAATAGAAATTGAAGAATTAATCCATTTCTATTTAATAGAAAACATTCATAATGAGTACATTATTAATACATAATATCAAATCTCTTGTGCAGGTTAGGGAAAAAGCTCCTGCAATGCTCAAAGGTGAAGACATGAGCATTTTGCCTTGTCTCGAAAATGCTTGGCTTTTTATTAAAGACGGGCTAATTGATTCTTGGGGACAGGAAATTTCTGAAATGCCGCAGGCAGATGAGCGCATGAACGCCGAAGGCGGAATGGTATTTCCAGGTTGGTGCGACAGCCACACCCATATTGTTTATTCGGGTAGCAGGGAATCTGAGTTTGTTGATAAAATAAGGGGGCTGAGTTATGAAGAAATTGCTCGTCGTGGTGGAGGCATCCTCAATTCGGCTGCAAAACTTCAGCAAACTTCTGAGGATGAATTGTATCAACAAGCCTTGAAACGATGCCATGAAATCATATCTTATGGCACTACGGCCGTAGAAATAAAGAGTGGTTATGGCTTAACTCTCAACGATGAAATTAAGATGCTTCGAGTGGTGAAGCGATTAAAAGAAACTACTCCTCTTGAGATTAAGGCAACTTTCTTAGGAGCACATGCAATTCCTACTGAGTTTAAGGAAAATAGAGCCGAATATATTCGTTTGATTGTTGAAAAAATGCTTCCCGCGGTAGCGGAAGAGAATCTAGCAGATTTTGCAGATGTATTTTGTGATAAGGGATTTTTTACGGTTGAGGAAACTGATATTATCCTGAGCGCGGCATCAAAACTTGGACTGAGGGCGAAGATTCATGCCAATGAACTTGATTTTTCCGGTGGTATTCAAATAGGGGTGAAGCATAATGCTTTAAGCGTTGATCATCTTGAATTTACTGGTGAAGAAGAGATAAATGCTTTGGTGAACAGCAATACTATGCCCACCCTTTTGCCTAGCACAGCATTCTTTTTAAGGCTTCATTATCCGCCTGCAAGGGAAATGATAAATGCGGGGCTTCCTATTGCACTCGCCAGTGATTACAACCCGGGTTCTTCTCCCTCCGGTCGAATGTCATTTGTAATCAGTTTAGCCTGTATTCAGTTGAGAATGACACCTGAAGAGGCCATAAATGCTGCAACAATTAATTCGGCATACGCAATGAATTTGTCAGATTCCCATGGAAGTATCACCAAAGGAAAAGCGGGAAGCGTCTTTATTACACATGCAATTCCTTCCATTGCCTATTTGCCTTATTCGTTTGGTGCTCAACTTGTTAAATCTACAATCATCAAGGGAAAAGTGGTGAGCTAAGCGTTAGTGATTAAGTACTGAATCTCACCATTTCTGTATTCACCAATACTACCATCTTCTTTTTCAATTTGAAGAAGTCCCTTATCTGTTACGCCAAGGATTTTAGCATTGAAATATTCATTTTTCGCTCTAAATTCTTGCATTTCCCCAAGTTTATATAGGAGTTTATGATATACGGCATCAACTTTTTGCTTACTCTTAACTTGAAGATACATCGCCTCGATGTTCTCACATAAAACATCAAGAAGATGTGTAATTGAGATTTCTTCTCCTTTTATTTTGGCAATTGAAGAGGCATTTCCTGCTTTTTGGTCAAATACAAGTTGATTTGCATTGATTCCGATTCCTGCCAAATAACTGACAATTTGACTGCCACGTAAGTTATTTTCCGTGAGCACTCCTGCCAATTTAAACTTATTACAGTACAAATCATTTGGCCATTTTAGTCTAATTTCTTCCTTCGGAAGGAAGTGTTGAATGGTCTTGCAAACGGCAACTGCAATAGCCTTACTCAGTAGAGGAAGTTCAGCAATGTCTAGTGAAATAGGCCTTAGGACAACTGTTACAGTCAGATTTTTATGAGGTTCAGATTCCCATATTTTGCCTTGTTGACCTCTACCTGAGGTTTGATCATCAGCAAAAACAACAGTGCCTTCAGGCGCTTCTGCCAATGAAAGACTGGCAGCAAAATTGTTTGTTGAGTCCACCGTTTGTAGGTGAATTAATCTTCTACCAATAAATAACGTATTCATCACTGGCAGAAATACTAAATTTGCCGTAATAATTAATCAATCTGAATGAAGAAAAAGGCAAATTCTCAAGCTAGTTATACTGCAGAAGCGCTTATAGATCCTATCGTTAAAGGGATGGAAGAAAAAAAAGCGAATGAAATAAAAATTTTTGATTTAAGAAATACAGGTCATGCTGTTTGCGATTTTTTCGTGATATGCAGTGCTGATTCATCCACACAGGTTGACGCAATTGCCTATTCTGTTGAAGAATTCGTTAAAAAAGAACTTGGAGAATCTCCATGGAAAAGCGAAGGATTTGAGAATAAGGAATGGATTCTTATTGACTACGTTGATGTGGTAGTCCACGTTTTTCAGACTTCAGTGCGTGAATTTTACATGCTTGAAAAACTTTGGGCGGATGCTAAAATTCGTGAAGTAACCGAAGTAAGCAATTCTTAAACACTTATTTCAAAAAGGTTGTTACATCTTTGATACATAAGATAAGATATGTCAGAAAATAAAGAACAGAATAAAGAAGAAAAGAAAAGTCAAGGTAATCGACGCCTTTTTCCACAAGGAAATAAGTCAAAAACCCCGGGAGGAGGAGGTTCCAATTTTTATTGGATATATGGAGTTATAACATTACTGTTTGTAGCAAGTTATTTTTACAACATTGGCTCATCTGCTATCGATATCAAAACGGATAAGCTTTCTGAGATGCTTCGCATTGGAGATGTCAAAGAAATTACTGTTGTAAATAAAGAATATGCCGAGATTACTCTTACAAAAGAGGCTCTCTCCAAGCCAGAATATTTAAATCTCAAAGGTGCTGGTTCAAGTGTTTCTGACAAAGGACCTCACTACATGTATACTATTGGTTCTGTTGAAGATCTCAACAAGATCATTGAGACATCTCAAGCTGAACTAGCTCCCGAAAAGCAGATTTATCCAAATTATGAAAGCCGCAAGAATTGGAGTGGCGAAATTATTTCATGGGTGATCCTGTTGGGTGTTGTATTTTTATTTTGGATGATTTTGATTCGACGAATGGGCGGCGGCGGTGGCGGCGGTCAGATTTTCAATATCGGTAAAAGTCGCGCTCAACTTTTTGACAAAGACACACATGTATCAGTCACGTTCGATAATGTAGCAGGGCTTGATGAAGCGAAAGTTGAAATCCGAGAAATTGTAGATTTTCTTAAGAACCCTAAGAAATACACCGTACTTGGTGGTAAAATTCCAAGAGGTGCGCTCTTAGTTGGGCCTCCGGGAACAGGTAAAACTTTGCTCGCTAAAGCTGTTGCTGGTGAAGCCCAAGTTCCATTTTTCTCTTTATCAGGTTCTGATTTTGTTGAAATGTTCGTTGGGGTAGGAGCTAGTCGTGTTCGCGACTTATTTAAACAAGCCAAAGAAAAGGCTCCAGCTATCATATTTATTGATGAAATTGATGCTATTGGTCGTGCACGTGGCAAAAATCCAATGGCAGGCGCAAATGATGAAAGGGAGAATACCTTAAATCAGCTGCTTACCGAAATGGATGGTTTTGGTACTAACAATGGGGTAATTATCCTTGCTGCTACTAACAGAGCCGATATTCTTGATCGTGCGCTATTGCGTCCGGGAAGATTTGATCGCCAAATTTATGTTGAGCTTCCTGACTTAAACGGAAGACGTGAAATTTTCAAGGTGCACCTTGGGCCAATTAAAACAGATGATTCTCTTGATATAGAGTTTTTGGCAAGGCAAACACCTGGATTCTCAGGAGCAGATATTGCGAATGTTTGTAATGAAGCAGCTTTAATTGCTGCCAGAAAAAACAAAAACGTAGTTGGAAAAGAGGACTTCCTCGATGCTGTTGATAGGATTATCGGTGGACTTGAAAAGAAAAATAAAATCATTTCTCAGCATGAAAAGAAGGTAATTGCTTTCCATGAGGCAGGACATGCTTCAGTTAGTTGGTTGTTAGAACATGCTTCACCTTTAGTAAAAGTTACCATTGTGCCTCGTGGTCAATCATTAGGAGCCGCTTGGTACCTACCTGAAGAGCGTTCAATTACTACAACGGAGCAACTTATTGATGAAATGTGTGCTGCTTTAGGAGGAAGAGCTGCTGAGGAAGTCACCTTCGGTAAAATCTCAACTGGTGCTTTGAGCGACTTAGAGAAAATCACCAAGCAAGCGTATGCTATGGTGACTATTTATGGCTTGAACGATAAGATTGGAAATATTAGTTTCTATGACTCTTCGGGCCAAAGTGAGTATTCATTTAACAAGCCTTATAGCGAAAAAACTGCTGAAACGATTGACTTTGAAGTGAAAAAGTTGATTGATATGGCATATGAAAGAACCAAGAAGCTATTGGTTGATAATAAGGATAAGCTTGACCTTTTGGCCACAAAGCTTTTAGAAAGAGAGGTAATTTTTAGAGAAGACTTAGAGGCAATATTTGGAAAACGCTTGTGGGACAATGAAGAGCAATTCTCTGCTCCCGCATCAGAAATTTCTAGAAGTTATCAAGATAGTTCAAATAGTCCTGAAAAGAAGGAGCCTGTAATCACAGAGGAGGCGGATAAGCTTCCAGAAATACCTGGATAGCAAAGCTAAAATCAATAAATCTCAAAGACCACCTTTAAAGTGGTCTTTTTTATTCCTATTATGCAGTTATAAATTAAAGATTTTAAGACATGAGCATCAACTGGAAATTAATCTATACCGACAGCGATATTCAAAGAATAAGCTATTTAAGAGGTTTACTTGAGGAGAATAATATAGCAGCTCAAGTGATAAATAAAATCGACTCTGTTTATCCTTCCATAGGTAGTGCAGAACTTTATGTAGATTCCCAATTTACTGAACAAGCATTGAATTTAATTAAGTCAAAAGACGAAGGTCAAGACTAGTATTAATGGCAGGTTCTGAGCTTAAAACCCGGGTAATTACTGGGGTGATTTTTGGGGTAGTTCTAATTGGAGGAATCCTATTATCAGAATATCTCCTTACAGGAATTGCCCTATTCATTCTTATTTGGGGGTTAAAGGAGTTGAGAAGTATTGTTAGAGTAAATGAAATTCATTTGCCCTTCTTTACCCTTTTAGCAGGCAATATTATCATTTTTGCAAGTGTCCTAGGGTTTACCTTGGCTCATGTAAGTTTAGGTATCCAAAAATCTGATTTAGTACCTAGCTTTATAACGGCTGTATTGCTCGTATTTGTCATTTTTAGCACAGAACTTTTTAGGGCTAAAACAAAAGCTCTTGAAAGTATTTCCATTACGATTTTTAGTTTTTTTTACCTCGCTTTACCATCTGGATTGCTAGTTTCTGCTTCTGTAACTGATTCGGGTAATTATGAGCCATGGCGAATTTTATTCTTCTTTTTTATGATGTGGGCTTCTGATACAGGGGCTTATTTTACAGGGAGATTTTTTGGAAAGCATAAGTTATTTGAACGACTATCGCCTAAAAAAACCATTGAAGGATTCTTAGGTGGTGTAATAACAGCCATGCTTACTGGGTTTGCAGCTTCCCTTTATTTTGAAGGTAGTTCGACTTTGTTTTGGGTTCTCACAGGCGCCATCATGTCGATAACTGGGAGTTTAGGCGATTTATTCGAATCAATGATTAAGCGTCAATTTGAGGTAAAAGATTCAGGTACGTTACTGCCTGGTCACGGAGGAATTCTAGATCGATTCGATTCTACATTTCTATCAATTCCAATCTACTTCTTATTGCTGAAGTTTTTATTGTTTCCATAGGCCAAAGTTTAAAATCTTATCTGGTTTTTATTTCAACACTTCAACCTCAAAAAATAACGTTTCGTCGGAATTCTGAATTCTAAAGGAGAATATCACTTCACTTTTGCTGTATCCAATTACTCAATATGAAGTTTTATCTAATTTTGTTGCTTTCACTTGTACTTTCTCAAACTCTTTCTGCTCAGCAGCTTACTCAAACCGTTAGAGGTGCTGTAGTTGATTACAACACTCAACAGCCAATTCCAGGAGCCATTATTATTCTTGATGGAAGTAATCCTATTCTTGGCACAACATCAGATTTTGATGGTAATTTTAGGTTAGAGAAGGTCCCAGTAGGTAGACCTGTAATTCAGGTTTCCATGGTTGGCTATTCTCCAATTAAACTGGGCAGTCTAGTACTAACTTCTTCCAAAGAGCTCATTCTTAACGTCGCATTAGAAGCTGCTTTTGTGCAAGGAAAAACAGTGGAAATTATTGCTAAAGTGGATAAAGACAAACCTTTAAATGAACTTTCTGCTGTTAGCACGCGCACCTTTTCGGTGGATGAAGCTCAGCGTTATGCTGGAAGTTTTGGTGATCCTGCCAGACTTTCGACAAGCTTTGCGGGTGTAGTAGCTGGTAACGATCAAAGAAACGATATCGTTGTAAGAGGAAATTCACCACTAGGGGTTCTTTGGAGATTAGAAGGAATTGATATTCCAAGTCCAAGTCATTATTCTGGTTCAGGCACTTCTGGTGGGGCTGTTTCTATTTTAAATACAAATGTTCTGGCTAATAGCGATTTTAGCACAGGAGCTTTTGCTGCCGAATATGGTAATGCAACATCTGCTGCTTTTGATGTTAAAATGAGGAGTGGTAATAATGAAAAGCATGAGTTTACAGGACAGATTGGGTTTAATGGTTTTGAGGGTGGGGTGGAAGGTCCCTTATCATCCAATAAAAAATCATCATACTTAGTTAATTATCGGTATTCAACACTTGGAGCATTTGATGCGGTTGGACTAGAGTTTGTTCAAGGAGGAGTTCCTAAATATCAAGACTTAAGTTTTAAGTTAGACTTTCAGCATAAGAAAGGGAAGACTAGTCTATTTGGAATTGCAGGAACAAGCGATATCCATTTTACTTCCGAACAAGATAGTCTTGTATGGATTGATCAGCCGGCAAAACGTCAGGATTTAAAAAATGGTTCTGATTTGGCGGTTGTTGGTATTAATCACATCCAATTTCTTTCCTCTAATACAACCTTAAAAATATCGCTGGCAGGAACAGGAAGTAAATTTAGAACTTCGATAGATTCAATTACTTCAATTTACAATGCCTTCCCTACGTTTAGGTCGTCAATAACTGAGTCGAAATTACTTAGTACAATTGTCCTCAACACAAAACTTGGTAATCGTTCAGTAATTAGAGCAGGAGTTATAGCCAGTAAATTATTTTATAATACAGATGTTAGAATATATAGCCCAGTATTAAATCAAGATGTGACGTTGGCCAATTCAAATGGGACAGGAGATTTAATTCAAACATACGCCCAATGGCATTTTAAAGCAACAGAGAAATTAAGTCTTGATTTAGGTTTACATGCTTTAGCGTTCTCAATTAATTCGAAAAATTCATTAGAACCAAGAGCAGCACTGAAATATCAGGTTAGCGGTAACCAAAGTATTAGTCTTGGGTTTGGCAAACACTCAAGGGTACTTCCACTGAATGTTTATTTAAGAGAAACTAGAATTTCAGATGATTTATCTGTTCAAACAAACAGGAATCTTGACCTATTAAGATCTAATCATTATGTGGCATCATATGACTGGTTAATCAATGAAAATCTGAGATTGAAATTTGAAGCATATTATCAAGATTTGTATAATGTTGGGATCCAAGACGTAAGACAAACATCACTATCTGTTTTGAACTATGGAGCCGATTTTGGAGATGTTATTGGCCCTGATAGCTTAGTTTCAAAAGGAACTGGTTCTAATAAAGGAATTGAATTAACATTAGAGAAGTTTTTTAGCAAGAATTATTATTTCCTCTTGACAGGAAGTTTATTTGATTCGAAATATAAAGGCTCTGATGGTATAGAAAGAAATACAGCTTTTAATAATAAGTATGCCGTTAATATACTTGCAGGCAAAGAGATTCCTGTGGGTAAGGAAAAACAAAATGTTTTAATTTTAAGCTTCAGGCAAGTTGCTACTGGTGGAATGTGGTCAACACCAATTGACCTAGATGCTTCAAGAGCGAGTGGGTTTGCTGTTACTGACGACTCAAGAGCTTTTCAAGAACAGTTACCAGCGTATATGAGAACTGATATCCGAATTGGTTTTAGAAGGAATAAGAAAAGAATGACCGAAGAGTTCGGCTTAGATTTCCAGAATTTATTAAATCGAAAAAATGTGTTTAGCAGAAGCTTCAATAATATAAGTGGAACTATTGAGAATAATTATCAGGTGGGAATTTTTCCAATGGGATTGTACAGAATTACCTTTTAGAGTATTTAAAGACCAAATAAATTAAAAATAATAGACATGGAAAATATTCGATTAATACTTCTTTTTCTTCATATAGCTGGAGGTACAGTTAGCCTAATTACAGGATTTTACAATATTATTAATAGAAAAGGTTCTAAAATCCATAGGAAAAATGGTTTTGTATATGTTTTGGGGATGTTTTTAGCTACTTTATCTGGTATTTTATTAGCTTTTATAGGAGATAATCAATTTTTGTTTTTAATAGGTGTATTTAGCTTTTATCTTGCTTTTTCAGGCTATAGAATATTATCTATTAAGGATCCCTTAAATGCTAAGAAAATCGATTTTATTATTGCATTTATTACAGCTTTTTTTGCTGTTTATATGATTTTCTCAAGTTTTAAAATTTCCGATGGGCTGTTGAAGTCAATTAATCCAATTACCATCGTTTTTGGCTTGATAAGTTTAATTTATTCAGTGGTAGATTTATTCTTGTTTTATGGAAAGCGAAAAGCTCAGAAGAATCATTGGTTATTCAATCACATTATTCGAATGATGGCTTCTTATATTTCTGCAGTAACTGCTTTTCTTGTTGTGAATATAACCATGTTACCGCCTTTGGTTATTTGGCTGGGACCTTCTGTTGTAGGTTCAGTGCTAATTTCTATTTTTATAAATAAGTATAAGCGAAAACTCAAAGTAAATGAAAGTGTCTGATAAAAAGGATGGTAAATGGGTATTTTACAGAGGGAAGGGAGTCTTTTCCTGGTCTGCTGATATTACATTTATGATAATTGTTGGAATCCTGATTTCAATATATTTTATCGGTGTAAATTATTTATCCAAAGGTTCTTTCGATAATAAGTCAGAGAACTTAATACAGAATACGCTTTTTAGCGTGAGCATTAGTATTTTACTCTATATTCAATTCAGGTTCATGTTCCAATATCTGAATAAGAATTTCCCATGGACAGATTCTATCATGGGAAGAATCATTAGACAAGTTCCTCTCATTTTTCTCATCTCTGCAGTCTCTATGCTTGTCTTTATGAAGGTGTGGGACTTATTCTTAAATACCTTTGATTATAGTGCAGGACAATACTATATAAATATCATTACGGCAGTAATAGTTTCATTTATATTAAATACAATTTACGAAGGAGTAAACCTATTTCGGCAGCTGAAGAATAAGGAATTAGAGGCTGAAATGCTGAAAAGGCAAAATATTGAATCTCATTTTGAGACGCTAAAAAACCAAGTAGGTCCGCATTTTTTATTTAATAGCTTAAATACGTTGATTTCTCTAATGGATGAGGACATCCCAGCTGCAAAAAAGTTTGTCGAGAATTTGGCAGCTTACTATCGCTATACATTACAAATAAATGAATTGAACCTTATAGATCTTGATTCTGAACTAAAGTTGGTTGAAAGTTATTATTTCTTGCTTCAATCGAGGTTTGGGACTAATCTTAAAATCGAATTTGATAACTCATTAGTTAAAATTAAAAGTCAGCTGGTTCCTCTTTCAATGCAAATGTTGGTGGAGAATGCGGTGAAGCATAATATTATTTCCTCTGAAAAACCCCTAATAATTAAGATTGGAGCAACGGCTAATTCAATTTATGTTGAAAATAATCTTCAAATTAAAGAGTCAATAGATTCAAGTAATGGCATTGGTTTAGAAAACATCTTGAACAGATATAGGCTATCCGCCGGAAAGGAGATTTCAATTTATAAAGATGAGGTGAAATTCAGAGTCGAATTACCATTAATTTAATACAATGAAACAATCGTATATAATTGTTGAAGATGAAATGGCTACTGCAAGGCGCCTAAAGCGTTTAGTAGATGATTCTGATGTGGAATTAAACTTTCTTGGTTTCTTTGAAAGTGTTGATGCAACTGTATCTTGGTTGATTTCTAACCCATCACCTGATTTAATTTTTATGGATATCCAATTGGCAGATGGCAACAGTTTCAGCATTTTTAATAGGGTAAAAGTAAAAGCTCCAGTTATTTTTACAACGGCTTACGATGAATTCGCGTTAAGGGCATTCAAGGTAAACAGTATAGATTATTTGTTAAAACCAATAAATGAGACCGAATTAAGTAACGCTCTGTTAAAATGGAAGAATATAAAACAAGAATTAGTTAATTGGGATGATTTAATTTCATCAATTCAAGCGGAGAAAAAATATAAAGAGAGAATACTGCTCACAAAAGGTGATAGACTTATTCCCGTTCCAGTGCCTGAAATATTATATATACACTCTGAGGATAAAGCAGTTTATGTAATGACGAGTGATTATTCTCGATTCTCGATAAAGGAAACTCTTGATGAAATGACTAAGCAATTAAATCCTAATTTATTTTTTAGGGCGAATAGATCATTCTTAATTAACAGAGAGGCAATTCAAAATGCTCATTTATATTTTAATGGGAAAATAAAATTGGGACTTAAGTCTGATTCAAGCCAAGAAGTGATTGTTTCTCGCGAAAGAGCTTCTGATTTTAAAGAATGGTATGGCAATTAGTTTTACAAATCACTATTTCTACTCGATCAATTATTTTATAATCCGATGGTAATTTATGTACTTAGTTATTAGTAGCGATAAATTCTTTTAGGTATTTAATTCTAACTCCATTCTGACTAGTTTTTAAATAGTATTGTTCTAGCGTGCCATAAAAAGGTTTTTATCATAAATTTTTGAGTGTTAGCAAGTTTTGTGTTTCATGCAAATTGGCTATATGGTAAATTATTATTATTGCAAGTAGATTTAAGTGCGCTAGTTTCCGTTTGTATTTATGAAAAATAGAATTAAAGTATTTGTTGTTATCGTTTTGAGTTTAGTATTAAATGATACTTACTCTCAAGGTAATATTGTAAACATAGGTGGTAGCGGTTCTCCCATAAACACTATACGCACCGGCGCACCGATATTAAGTATAAATACAAATCCTCAAGCTATGGGAATGGGGTATATTGGAGTTGTTGCCTCTGAGCTAAACACACAGAATGGGTTTGATCAAAACCCCGCTTTGTTATCCTGTGAAGAAGACGTTTTTGGTGCTCAACTTCTAAACTATTCACCTCATGCAAGGAATAGTGCAGTTGCTTCTAGACTGTTTGAATCTGGTATTTATGCTTCTATCGGTAAGCATTCTTTTAGTGTTTCATCTCGATACATGCTACTTCCAGAAAGTTTTATTACAGATATTTTTGGCAATGTTAGTAGTTCATTTACACCTTCCGAATTTTTTGTTAGCGGCTCGTATGCTTATAAATTTTCAAAAAACTTCTCGATTGGTGCATCTTTAAAATACCTTCATTCTGATTTTACTGGTGGTAATATAATCCAAGGAAATGCGACAATGCCAGCAAATGTAATTGCTGGAGATATAGGACTTAGTTACCGTAAAACATTAAAGGAAACTGAAAATTTCAAATTGAAATGGAATTTAGGTCTTTCCGTTCTAAATATTGGTAGTAAGGTGAGGTATATAGAATCCGCTGAAGGAGACTTTCTACCTCAGACTTTAAAGTTGGGAAGTTTATTTACCTTACTATGGAAAAAAGAAAACAATAATTATTTTGCTATTGATTTTGCCTATCAAGCAGATAAATTATTAGTCCCTACTCCTCCGATCTATGCATTTTGTGCTACTCCCCAATCTTCCGACCAGAGGTTCTATGACCTAAGTTAGTT
>JBBEBC010000133.1:10481-14581 GCA_040882555.1 Bacteroidia bacterium | reverse complement strand
AATAAGAATAATATCAGTTTAACTCTTTGAATTTAATTTGAATAATTTTAAAGCCTGCTAATTAGCCTTTACTTTCCAATACAAAATTTACCAAAAATTACTCCTAATACTTCATCTGAAGTGACTTCGCCTGTGATTTCAGAAAGTGAGTCTAAAGCGTTGCGTATGTCGGAAGAGAGTAAGTCGCCAGGGATGTGATGATCAAGTCCTTGGAGGACAGTTTTTAAGGAAATGTCTGCTTTTCTTAATGCTTCTGCGTGACGTGCATTGGTGACTAAAGTATCACTTTGTCGTAGTGATTGAACGTGATTTATTAAGGCTTCTTCTATCAAGTTTATTCCTTTGCCGGTCTTGGCAGAAATTGGAATTGCTGAATTAATTCCAGCGTATTTTTCAATCCAGAATTCCTCGCTTATCTCATCAGTCTTATTTCCTAATGGAATTAAAAGTTTATCCTCAGAAATTATATCTGCAATAGCTTTTATTTGAGAACGCACTTCTTCAGGAGAATCATTTCGGGCATCGAATAAGTAAAGCACAATATCTGCTTCTTTAATCTTTGCATAACTTCTTTCAATTCCAAGATGCTCTATCGTATCTGTCGTGGCGCGAAGTCCAGCTGTGTCGATGAATCTAAAGGAATAACCTTTCAGTACAATTTCATCTTCAATGGTATCGCGAGTGGTACCTGCAATTTCACTTACTATGGCTCTGTCTTCCTGAAGCAAGGTATTTAGCAGAGTTGATTTCCCCGAATTAGGTTTGCCAGCAATGGTGACCGGAATTCCCGTTTTAATTGCATTACCTAAAGAAAAGCTACTTAGAAGGTTTTGAATAACAAGGCAAATATGATCTACAAGGACCTTTAGCTGAGTTCTATCAGCAAATTCTACATCTTCGGTGCTGAAGTCTAATTCCAGCTCTATAAGAGCTGCAAAATTCATTAAGCTATTTCTGAGTTGCTTTATCTTTTCAGAATAGCCTCCACGGAGTTGTTTAAGAGCAAGTTCGTGGGTGGATTTATTTTCGGATGCAATTAAATCGGCAACAGCTTCGGCTTGACTTAAGTCCAATTTACCGTTTAAAAAGGCTCTTAAAGTAAATTCTCCCGGTTTGGCTGCCTGGACTCCTGCTTCGTATAAGGTAGAAAGTATGGATTGTTGGATAAATGTAGAACCGTGACAGGAAATCTCAAGTGTATCTTCTCCAGTGTATGATTTAGGATTTCTAAATAAGGAAATAAGAACTTCATCGATGAGTGTTCCTTTATAATGGATGATTCCAAAATGAATGGTGTATCCATCCTGATCCTTTAATTTTTTGCCTGATTTCGATTTGAAAACCGAATCAACTAACTCAATTGCATCTTTACCACTTACTCTGATTACTGCAATTGCAGACATCCCACCACCGGTGGCAAGAGCACAAATTGTTGAGTTATTTAGTGATATTGGCAAATATGTAGGTAATTAACTAATTCTGAATTTGCGGACTTCGAGCATTCGTGAATCTCAGGAATCATTTCAGACGTCTAAATTCGTCCCGATAACTGTTTAAATTCGTCCCGATAACTGTTTAAATTCGTCCCGATAGCTATCGGGACTACTTTCTTTTTTCTAATTCGTCGCGAATACGCCCTGCTTTCTCATACGCCTCATCTTCGATAGCGGCCTTAAGCATCTGCTTTAATTCATCTTTTGAAAGACTACCAAGTTCGTTTCCCGGTTCTGATTTTCTTTCTAGGGCAGATTCTTCCTTGATAACGGTCTCGGCTTCGTCACCACTGGCATCATCAACGATAATTCCTGATGAGCTTAGAATGAATTCGTAGGTATAAATGGGACAATGAAATCGCACGGCAAGTGCAATGGCATCGCTCGTACGAGCATCCACCTCAACATCATTGGCTCCGTTTTGCTGACAGATTAGCTTGGCATGAAAGATTCCTTCTACCAAATTATAAATAACCACTTCCTTAACAGTTACAGAAAAGGACTCGGCAAATGATTTGAATAAATCATGCGTCAAGGGTCGGGTAGGAGCCATTTTTTCAAGTTCAATAGCTATTGCCTGAGCTTCAAAACCTCCAATTATAATTGGTAACCTACGTTTTCCTCCCTGCTCGCTAAGCACTAATGCATAAGCTCCGCTTTGAGTCTGACTGTATGATAAGCCGGTTATTTCGAGTTTTATTTTTTTCATAATTGCTCCAAATGAAAGTACGAAACTTTCTTCGGGTTAGGACAAATCGATTTAAGCGTTTTGAGCCTTAAATTTACGAAATGCTTCGTTAAGTTTTGGCACTACGTCGAAAGCATCACCAACAACACCGTAATCAGCAGCTTTGAAGAAAGGAGCTTCTGGGTCTTTGTTAATTACAACAATAACTTTAGATCCGTTTACACCTGCTAAATGCTGAATTGCACCTGAAATGCCTACTGCAATGTAAAGATTGGGACGAATGGCAATGCCCGTTTGTCCCACATGTTCGTGGTGAGGTCTCCAACCTATATCAGAGACTGGTCTAGAGCAAGCTGTTGCAGCACCTACTGTTTTAGCAAGATCTTCAATCATTCCCCAGTTTTCAGGACCTTTCATACCACGACCAGCAGAAACAACAAGTTCAGCTCCAGGTAAAGGGATTTCTCCAGAGACCTCTCTGACTTTGTTTTCAATGCTAAGTGGTGATGTATAACCATCCAGGCTTGAATTAAAAGATTCGACAGTAGCACTGCCATCTTTTTGAATAGGAGGGACAGAATTAGCAAGAAGTGAAATAATTTTCACATCTGTATTGATTTTGTATTGTGCTGAAGCTTTACCTGAAAATACATTTTTCTTCACTACAAAGCCTGAACTTAGGTCTGGAAGAGAAACAGCTCCAGAAACTAATCCCGCCTTTAATTTGGCCGAAAGTCTTGGTGAAACAGCTTTTCCGCTCCTATCATGAATGAATATGATGGTTTTAGCTCCTGTTGACTCTACAGCAGCTAAAGCAACTTTAGCATAAGCTTGAGGATCAAAATGATGAACAGCATTTGCATCGCATTTTAATACTTTTGAGATGCCAACATTTCCGGCTTTAACAAGTTCATCATCAGAGGCATCGCCGATTGATAATAAAACAGCTTGATCACCTGAAAGGGAAGCTATTTGAGCACCATATGAAGCAGCCTCAATAGCGGCTTTGCTTAATTTTCCGTTGGAAGTTTCTACTATTACTAATACTGACATATTAAATTACTTTAGCTTCTGAATGAAGAAGTTCAACAAGTTGATCCATGTTATCTGGATCTATAAGTTTTACAGCTGATTTAGCTGGAGGAAGAGCAAATTTATCAACCTCAACAAGTGATTCGCCTTGTGCTGCAACAACTGTAATCGGTTTTGTACGAGCAGCCATGATTCCCCTCATGTTTGGAATTCTAGCTTCAGCCATTCCTTTGGCAGCCGAAAGAACTAGAGGCATTTTGCAGGTAATAACCTCTGTGCCGTTTTCAATATCAATTTCCATAACTGCCTGATCGCCATTTACATTTAAGCTTGTAGCTAATGAAATGAAAGGTAAGTCTAAAAGTGCAGCAAGCATACCACCAACTTCAGAACCATTATAATCAATGGTTTCTTTACCGGTTAAGACGATATCAAACCCTATGTCAGCAGAATAATCTGCAATTGCTTTAGCAGTTGAATAGGCATCTTTCGGATCCATATCAATCCTAACTGCATCGTCAGCTCCTATGGCAAGTGCTTTACGAATTATTGGCTCAACTGAAGCTGTGCCAACGGTTATAATTGTGACGGTACCTCCAAGTGTTTCTTTCAATTCAAGCGCTCTAACCAAAGCATACCATTCGTCATATGGATTGACAATGTAGGTAACCTTGTCCTCATTGAACTTGGTGTCGTTATCGGTAAAGCGTATTTTAGTTGTGGTGTCAGGAACCTGACTTATGCAAACAAGTAGTTTCATTTTCCCTTATTTTGGTTCATCATTTTGGGCGTGCAAATGTAGTTAAAAAACACTTTCAGGGCTAAGTTGTTCCCGCCGCAATTGGGAATTTTTAATTCATAAGCTAAGGTTATTGATTTGAAGCATC
>JBBEBC010000133.1:0-10381 GCA_040882555.1 Bacteroidia bacterium | reverse complement strand
AGAAAGCAGGTTGAATTATCTGTCCATTAAAATTTTAAAAATTACAGGAATAGTCAGTTAAACAATTCTTATAAAATACTTTGCAAGGAGAACGATACGATAAATAAATACATTTGTAATCAATCAAACCTAAGGCTTACTATGAAAATACAACGACTCAGTATCCTATTATTTGCGATTTTAATTTCACAAAGTCCATCTCTTTTTTCGCAAGAGTTAATCTCAATTGATCAACTGAGGTCTTCGGACGAAAACTACGTGCGCGGAATTGATGTTGGAGCTTCAGGGAATACTGTTGTTTGTGGCAGCTATCGGCTTGACTTTACAGCAGGAGTAGGAAATGATGAAGCAACAATAAATACAACAGGAGTTACTTCCGGCTACATTGCCAGTTATGATGAGAATTCAGATTTGCAATTTCTACTTGGCTTAACGTCCAGTAAATTTGGAAATGCACAAGATGTACATGTAGCCGAAAATAATGCGATTTATGTGTCAGGAGACTATGCTGGTGTAATGGAATTAAATCCATTAGGCACTAGTGAAGAGATAACTTCTACAGGCTTTTCTCCATCAGTAAATTCTGAAGATCCTTTTTTGGCAAAATATGATCTAACAGGTAATCTTGAATGGTATATAAATCCTGTTGAAAGCGATTATGGGTATGGATCTGCCATTATTCCTTCCCCTTCAGGAACTATTATTTGGGCAGGCACACATAGTGGATTTTTGCAATTTGAATATGAAGGAGCAACAGTTACTTATCCGGATCCATCCTTTCTAAATAATGACGACAGTTTTATTTTTGAAGTTAATGCCGACGGTCAAATTAATAGGCATATGCGCGCAACCGGCAGTGGTTTACTCTATGTTGATCAAGGTTGTTATGATGCTGATGGCAACTTATACCTGACTGGTTTTGTACAAGGTGACGTTGTAATTGAGGCACCTGGTGAAAATTATGCTATAAATACTGGATCATCGAATCAGAAATTTTTCATTTTACAGATAGCCCCTGATTGGAGTATTGGTTGGTTTGTTTCTTCTTCTGGAGAAAGCGCCTATGGTAGAGGATTAAAAGTGAATTCTTTTGGCGAAATTGTTTTTGCTGGATATTATTCGGGAGTAGAAACCTTCAGTTCTTTAGGTGGCGGAAATAATAGTGTCCTTACTTCTTTAGGAGAAAGAGATCTTTTTCTTGGTAAGTATAGTACTGATGGAATTCTATTAAATGCTTCTAGCATCGGTGGTAGTAATGATGATTTTTTACACAGCATGTTTCTCGATGATGAAGATGATCTTTATCTAAGTGGGAGTTTTAAAGGTGAAATGGATTTCGATCCAAGTGAAAATATAAGCTTGATCAATACAGGTCTTGGAACACCTGCATTGTTTTTAGCCAAGTATACGGCAAGCTTTTTTTATGGATGGACCTATTTTGCTGGAACAGGTGTAAATTTTGGAGAAGATGCTGTTGGTATGGGATTAGTTGGAAACGATATATTGCTAGCAGGGAACTTTGGTTCTACACTCAACTTTAATCCAAATGGAGAAGAAGTATTGCTTAGTTCTGAAGGAGGAACAGATGGTTACCTAGTTAGATTGACTAATGCTGTCATCCTCGTTACAAGCTTAGCTGAATTTGTTAAGAATCCAATAAAGGTATTTCCAAACCCTTCGCAAGGTAAAATTAGTATATCATTGAATGCTTCAATGGATGTTAAACAACTATTGATTTATGATTTAATGGGCAAATTAGTTTACTCTAACCTTGTGCCCACTGTTTTATCAGATTCAACTTATAGCCTTGATCTACCTGAACTTAATTCAGGAACTTATATTATTTCTTTACAGGGGAAAGAAAGGTATAGTCAAAAGTTGGTTATATCTAATGGTTTTGAGTAAGATAATGAACACTAAAAGGGAAGAGATTCCCTTTTAGTGTTGGATTTAGGGATTGTTATTTTGAATTTAGTTCAGTGCTTTTCAAAGGATGTTTTCACTCAATAAATAGGTGATTTCTCGAAGAAATTGGAACTCTTGCCATTCAAAAAAGCGTATCACCAAAATTAGCACATCAATTTCTTCGTAGCAGCATCAACGGGCTTATCAGCGCGAAACAGTAGGTTCTTCCTCAGATTTAACTATTTCAATCCATCTAGAAGATGTACCGGCAGAAAAGCTGTGATCATACATGGCTTCGCAGGTCCAAACTGGCAAATAATACCTTCCCTCGTAAGAGGCATTAAACCTGAACCTAAAAGATTTAGTTTGAGCAGGCCGAAGACTGAAGTAGGTGAGTACTCTATCGTCGCGAATGTCTTGATAGGTATAAGAATCGCTTGAAACGGAAGCTTCCATGCCCGAAACACGGTTGTTTTCAATTTCCCAGCCAGATGCCATCATCATGTTGAGAGCCATGTCTTCTCGTGCCTTGCCGTTGGTAGGATTAGAAACCATAACTTCTATCTCAACGTCAGTGCCCTGCGGAATTCTAGTAATATCCACGGCTTCGCCGGAAGCTTTTGTAAACCTCACTTTAAACGTCATGCCCGATGAATATGCATCTACAATTCTGTCGGTTCCAGGGATGCCTGATTTAATGAGTTTTACAAACAGTTCAGACTTATTCGGATTGCTGAGTTTCATCAATTGAGCTGATTTTCCATCTAAATCAACCTTATTCTTAATGATTGATTTATTCGTAAAAATGCGTTCAGTTTTCCCATTCTGGGTGATGGTTGCATCAATTCGTTGAGCAGCACGATTGGTATAAAATTCAGACATAGCCAAAAGGCACCAAGAAGTAGTTTGAGTGCTATACCAGCCTGATGAATTCAAATCTTGAGCTATTTCGCGAGCAAGTACCATCGCTTCTTTTCGAAGTTTTAGTTTGGCCATAACCCACAGTCTAACCGCCTTATCGCGCTGAGGGTCTCCGTAAGATCTCCAATAACTATAATTGCCTGAAGATTTACTTTCTGCCTGATAAAGCAAGGTAAGTGCAGCTTCGCGCTGACCACTTTGAGCATAAGCCGCAGCTAAAATTCCAGCTCCTTCGCGACTTAAATTGGGATATTCCTTTAAGCGATTCATTGCTCCGTAATTTGGTACAGAAGCTAATGCTAGCGTGTAAAGCCTGTAAGATTGAAGCAATCCATCGTCTTTAAATGTATTCTTATTAATTTTCACGATTGGCTTCCATAAATCGGCATTGCTGTTTTGATAGCGTTTCCAGGACGAAAGCATGTCGGAATTTACTGAATAGCCAGCCAATTTTGCTTCAAGAAGGAAATGTCCAGTATAGCTGCTTGCCCAATCGTCTGAACTCGAATTTCCTGGCCAATAGGAAAAAGCACCCACAGAATTTTGGTAGAGTGCAAGCTTAGAGATAGCCGCCTTAATTTGAGCAACCGTTTTTTTCTGATCTTTCTCATTTAAGTCTAACAATCGAGTTAAATAAACCTGCGGGAAGACCGAAGAAGTAAGCTGTTCAACACAACCGTAAGGGTAGGAGGTGAGGTAATTTAATCGAGATGTTAGATCAATTGATGGCATTCCTGAAAGCTCAATGCTTGCGGTGCAAGTACCTGGCATTCCGAAACATTCAATATTCTTTTCCCACGATTCACCTGAGGCAAGGATCACATCTTCAGATTGGGTAATGAGTGGATTCGGACTTCGGATGTCTATTTCAGTTTCGCTGATAGCAGTTTGATTACCCGACTTTGCTTGAATGGTTATCTTGCCAATGCCCGTTTTATTAAGAACCTGAACCTTAAAATGAGCAAGCGCATCGCCCGGTGTTTTGAATTGAACGGTTTGAGTGCTACCTGAGTTTATACGGAACATGCCATTTGCCTTGATGCTCACTTGCACGTTCTTTATGGATGGGTCGAGTGCAAAAACACTTACTGGAAGATTGATTTCTTCTTGGGGACTAAGCACACGAGGTAAAGTGCTTAAAAGCATGAGCGGCTTTTTCACTTGAACCGACTTTTCGGCATGACCCCAAGCATTCTTAGTAGCAGTTGCTACAAGCATCACTCTAACCGAGCCATAATAGGCTGGAATGGAGATCTTATGATTCACCTTTTCACCAGCTTTTAACTTGAAAGGACCTAAATGGCGGACCATTGGAATAAATCTGTTTGCTCTTGCGTTGTCTTCCGCCGGACCGGCGTCACCACCACCACCAATTCTAATTTCAGACTCAATCATACCTGAATATCTGCCAATTACATCATCGTACAAATCCCACGTGTTAATTCCCAGAGCCTCAGTTGCGTTCATGGCTTTCCATGGATCTGGAGTTTCAAAACGAGTTAGTCCGAGCAAACCTTCATCTACCACAGCCAGAGTGTATTCCATTGCCTTACCTTGTTTCTCAGACACCTGAATGCTTGATATATCTTCAGGTTTGAAGACATTGGCACAGGTAATTTGAGGCTCTAGCTTGGTATCGGGATTAGTCACATTCAACCTCAAAATTCCATACATGCGAAGAGGAAGATCGTTTTCGTTCTTATGAGGCTGAAGAACAGTTACATGCGCATAAACATTGGGTGCATAACTGAGATTGCTTTTCAGAATAAGCTCCGTATTTCCGGCCTTTGTTTCAACCCAACGTTGCTCAATAATTCCTAAGCCATCTTCTATACTTATATGAGCTTTTCCACCTGCGGGTGAAGGGAATGAAAGAACAATATTATCGCCCGTAGAGTATTCTTCTTTGTCACTGCTCAGGCTTAGTTCTTTGCTGTTTTTAGTTTCTGTTTCACCCTCCGGGTTGAAGGAATCGCCGGCTACGGCAAAAACTTCGCTAGCACAATGATTTCCGTCCATATCACAGATTCTCATTAGGTAAGCCCCAAATTCATCAGGCTGAAAATTCAAGGTGTAGGATGCTTTTCCGTTAGCATCAGTGCTAACGATATCTTCAATAAAAGATTTAGAGTAACCCGAACTGTAGTAATCATTAATACGAATAGAGTTAACCTGCCACCACCACTGGGTTTCAAGCTTATACACGGAGACTCTTATATTGCGCCCTGCAACCGGTTTTTCTCTATCGCTAATTGCTGCAATGGAAACTTTATGATCTTTATCAACGCTTAAAGCTCCATTGTATGAATCGCCTTGAGGAATCTTAAAACCAACAAAAGTAGAGTAGGGCAGCCATGGCATAGAAAATCTGTCGATGCTGAAAAGTCCACCGGGCTCAAAAACTCTCACGGTAAAGTTTGCATTTAGTTTTCCTTTAAACTGCCGACTATCAGTAATTAATGGAAGAAATTCGCCGTAACCATTAGCATCCAGCTTGTTATCATATAAAGTAATTTCATCGTGAAATTGACTGTTGGTGATGTCATCAAAGGCATAGCCTTGAAAACCTTTGAATTCTGTAGTAACATCTGAAAGACTGGCAGTTACATTGGCTCTTAGACCAGCGGCAGGACTTCCATGCAGCCAAGAAGAGTTAATTTGAATGGGAATATTTGAATTTGAATTTCGAATGATATCATCAGGAAATTTCAGCGCCATTTTAAGTCGATTTGGCTGAATGGTTTCTACCCGAAGATATTTTACGAAAGTTGCAGAACCAAACTCAAGAACAGCTCTGTAAACACCCGTGGGACTGCCTGCTTGGGTGTTGAATGAAAAGCCATACAATGATTTATCTTTCAAATAAGGCTTAATCTCTTTATGAATTTTTTGTCCCCTTGAATTAAATACAGACAGCACCAAAGGAGGTTGATTTGCAGCAGCCATAGCCTCTGATTGAGACTCAATGATTGAATTGAGGAAAACAGTATCACCTGGTCTCCAAACCCCTCTCTCGGTATATAAAAAGGCTTTGATACCTTCATTAATTGACTCACCGCTAACGTCAAAACTACCAACAGGTCTCATTTCTCCCCGAATGAGTTTTAAATAGCTTTTCTGATCACCAAGAGAAGCCGTAACCATGAATGGAGTATCATTAAGGTCGCCGCTTAGCTGAGCATAACCATCCTTATCAGTGGTGAGAGTAGCAATTGGTTGAAGTTGGTAATCAAGCACATTGAGTTGGACATTTGAAATTTGATTCCCATCAATGATATTGCTTGTGTAAAAATGCCAAGAATCATCTTTTCCTTCTTTCGCCATTAAGCCTATGCTTGTGGCCAAAAAGTTTGAAACTGCAGTTCTCCCATAGCGGTAAAAAGAGGGATCACATGGATTTTCTCTTTGTCGCCAATTGTAACTATAATCGTAGTCGTAATCTTCTTCTTCATACCAATCATCATAACCGTAATAGCTATTTTGATTGAGCTTTCTAAAATCAGGATTCGGTTTCAGCTCCTCCAAGGAAGTTGCATTATCGAGACAAGCTAAGTCGGCGTATTCATGCTTATAGCTCAATTCTACCCGATAAATTGCTCCGGGCTCTGTTTTGACAATCTCATCCAAATTCAGAGAATATCCGGAATAGTCGCCTCGCTTTGTGAGAACAGGTCTTTTGAGGTCAATGGTTGTTACTGCAACTATTTTACCAGTTTGTCTCAATCCTGAGTTTCCCTGTAATTGGTTGGAGCTGAGAAATCTAGGGATGTTATCTTCAAGAATGCGTATTATTTTAACATCTACCTTATTAAGATGTATGGCTTCAAAAGGGATGTTCAGACCTTTGGTCTGAGGAAGAATACTTCCGTTGTTTGGGAATCTAACGTCGGGATTGGGACTAGGTTTGCTGCTTTTAAAAAGTTTTCCTTCGCTAAGAAGCTTCCCTGCGGAACTTTGGATTCCTGGGAAAAGTTCAACAGTATATTGATCAGTTTGATTGTTTGGAAAGAAAATTCTGATCACTTGACCATCGGCAACGGCATCAGGTTTATCTGTGCCGTATACTTTTACTAATCCCTGAAGAAGTTGGGTATTGTTGAGAGGATCAGAAAAGTGAATTTCCATGATTGCGTCTTTTCCGGGCATCATTCTCATGGAATTGATTTGAAATACACCACTCGGAACGACTTCTATTTTCTCATTAAATTCTTCTTCTATGTTGATTGGTTTTCCGCTGAAATTGACATGTATATCTGATAGAACTGAGGAACGTTGAATTCCTAAAATGGTGAATTGGTAGTGATTAGGTGTTACATCTTTCTCCCAACTGATATTAAGTTGGGTAGTGCCCTGTCGGGCGGAAAGGCATTCTTTAATGACTTCCGAATCAACTAAATCGGCTGTTTGAATGCTACCAGTAAGGTATTGCTGAGAGGAATTGCTAGCGTCAGTTTGAAGGAAATCGACAAGGAGTTTTGCTGACTGACGGATAGTTTTAAAAGAGAACTCGAAGTTTTGGAGAGAAGATGGAGTTTCAGAAACTTTGCCCAAGTTGAATTTGGCATTATAAATTTCATCCATATTAAGTGGGGCGTCAGGCAGAAACTCAACAGTTTCGGAGTCAAGCCACTTAACTTTTCCATTTAAGCTGGGCTCAAATTGAAATAGGTCGTTATCAACCACATCATTTATAGCTAGTGCAATTTTGGCCGCTTGGGTAAGTTGGATTTTAATACTTGAAGTAGTTGAGATTATACCTCCTGTATAAGCCTGAATGTATGGGATGAAATCAGGGCTCACTGAAATCCACTCTTTCTTAGCTTTTGAATTACATGAATTTTGGCTTAGAAATGACGTAAATAGCAGTAAAATAAACAGATAGCGGAATTTGAACATAGCTTAAACTAATTAGATTTTCAATAATAACGAATAGAAATGTGAAAGGGTGTCTATGTTAAAAACTAATGACAGTTTTTATTTGACCCTCGAAATAATTCGTAGTAATTTTGAAAAAAATATTGATTATGGCTTTAGAGATACAAGGAAAACTAATGAAAATCATGGAGCCTGTTAGTGGCGAAGGGAAAAACGGAGCTTGGACTAAGCAGGATTTTGTGATTGAGACATTTGAAACCTACCCAAAGAAGGTATATATTTCAGCATGGGGAGATAAAATTGAGCAACTAAGTCGCTTTCAGCCAGGTCAGGATATCAAAGCTAGTGTTAACGTTGAGTCGCGCGAATACAACGAGAAGTGGTATACTGATTTGAGAGTATGGAAGATAGATCCAGCAGAAGTTGGTTCATCAGCACCAGCTAGTTTTGCGCAACCTGGAACGTATCAACCTCAGAGTCCAGCACCTAGCGCTCCTGCTCAACCAAATTTTCAAACGGCTCCAGCTAGCTCTGGAAACCAGGATTTCTTTGACAATAGTGGTGATGGTGACGACCTGCCTTTTTAATCATTGATGAAAGAAGCACTTCAGTTTCTTACCAAACTCGAAAAGAATAATAACAGGGATTGGTTTCTTGAGCATAAGAAGGAATATGAATTTGGTAAAAAGCAGGTATTAGGACTTGTAGAACAGGTCTTATCAGGAATTTATGCATTTGATGCAGGCATGGAAGGTTTAAAACCTTCTTCTTGCATGTTTAGAATTAATAGAGATGTCCGGTTTTCAGCGAATAAGAATCCATATAAAAACAATATGGGAGCTTATATGTCAAAAGCTGGCAAGAAATCGCCTTATGCAGGCTATTATCTTCATATACAGCCTTCTGGCGCTTTTATAGCAGCTGGTATTTGGATGCCAGAAAGCAAAATATTGAATGCCATTCGTCAAGAGATACATTTCAATCACAGCAATCTGAGAAAAATATTAAAGTCCAAAGACTTAGTATCTCACTTCGGTGAAATGCAGGGTGAGCAATTAAAGACCTCGCCAAAAGGCTTTGATATAGAGCATCCAGCAATAGATTTATTGAGGTTCAAGAGCTTTGTGTTTTCACATTCCTTTACAGATAAGGAAGTGGATTCGGCAGATTTTGCCATTAGGTGTATTGAACATTACAAAGCAGCTTACCCATTTATCATATTCTTGAATGAGGCAGTTGAATTGGGGACGACTGAATAATTTAATTTTATCTACTAGCAGAAGCAAGTAACCATCCTGCCAGCAAGGTTAAGGATAATCCAATCATTACAAAGACAAGTAGACTACGGTCTTTGGGATTCAGTTTAGCCTTTTTTAAGGTTTCGGGGTGCAAAAAGTTAGCTTCCTCTTGAATAGGAGTATTTACTTGGCTTTCATCTTTATGGCTCTTGACTTCTTTCTGCCTAGTGACAATAGAAAGCTCAGGCAATTCTTCAGGTTCTGATTCAATGTCTTCAACTAGTTCTACTGATTCAACAACCCTAGAATTAGATTCCATTTGGATAGTTGGTGCAGCCAAATTATCAAAAGATAATTTCACTTCTTCTCTAACTATCTGCATGTTAGGTAAAGCGGCTACAGGCGAATCATATTGACTCGAATTGACTGAAGATGCACTTTGGTTTTCAGAGGACAGATGATTAGAATTTTCAACTTCCAATACACTTGTTTCAAAACTCTGTTTGTGAGAATTCTCATCAAGGATAGGAATTTTAATATCCGCCTTATGTGGGTTTTCAATCTCAAAATCATTCCATGAATTAACTTTCCCAATCCAATCAATACTGCTAAACCCTATTCTAACATCATCAGTAGAAGAGAGCTCTGTCTCGGAAACTTTAATTCCATTCACTCGAATTCCATATTTGGTATTCAAGTCCTTTATTCTAACCTTATTATCAGAATCAAGAAAAAGTAAAGCATGGTAATCTGCAGCAGTCCTGTCCTTAATGATATAATCATTGTCAGGATTCGTGCCTATTTTGCAGATGTGTTTCATGAATTATTCCTTCAAAGTAAGCTCTACTTTACCTAAAGTTATTTTATCACCTGGCTTTAGGGGGCGGCTTCGAATACGTTCGCCATTAACAAAAGTTCCATTCGTGCTTCCTAGGTCCTCAATCGAAATCTCGTTGTCCTTATAATTAATCAATGCATGCTTTCCTGTTACAGTGAGTTCTGGTAACACGATATCATTCGATTCATGTCTTCCTAGGGTTGTGATTTCTTTAATAAGAGGAAAGGTTTGAGTTCTTCCATCTTTACTAAGTAAAATCATAGGAGCGGACTTTCCAGTTGGGATAGGTTTTTTTTCCTCTTTTGTCAGTTCTGCTTGCTTTTTTGTTGCTTCTGTTGATGCTTCAACAGGTTGATTTTTAGAATCTGCAGCTTCTTCATTAGCAGAATCATCGTACGATTCGTCAGTTTTACTCTTAGATTTTCGTCTCGAAAAAATATTGATTAACAGCATTAAAACTAGAACCAAGCCTAGTAAACCAATTGAATACCATAGATAAGGTTTGTAATCCTCCGGTATAATTTGTCCTGCAGCAGGATCCTGCACGATGAGTATCTGTCTATTGCCGCGGTAATTAATATCAACTTTTGCTTTAGAAGGATTT
>JBBEBC010000132.1:0-14662 GCA_040882555.1 Bacteroidia bacterium | reverse complement strand
CCGCTGATTTCGCTGATGATTCCCGCTGATTTCGCTGATGGTTCCTGATGATTCCCGCTGATTTCGCTGATTTCGCTGATGATTCCCGCTGATTTCGCTGATTGATTAACTATCAGAGCAGCTCAAAAACTGTTCAATTGAACCGTTCTATATTTGCTTAAAATTGAAGAATAAATGAAAACGCGAATAACCGAACTTTTTGGAATCGAGCATCCAATTATACAAGCTGGAATGATTTGGTGTAGCGGATGGCAATTGGCATCAGCCGTTAGTAATGCCGGTGGGCTAGGAATTATTGGAGCCGGTTCGATGTATCCTGAAGTATTAAAACATCATATTCAAAAATGTAGCGAGGCCACCAATAAGCCTTTCGCAGTGAACATTCCTTTATTATACCCTGATATTGAAGCACATATGCAAACTATTGTGGAAGAAGGAGTAAAAATAGTCTTCACCTCAGCTGGCAACCCTAATACATGGACTGAGATGCTTAAGTCGCACGGAATAACAGTAGTGCACGTAATAGCAAACACGAAATTCGCATTAAAAGCGCAATCGGCCGGAGTGGATGCAATTGTTGCCGAGGGTTTTGAAGCAGGTGGACATAATGGTCGTGAGGAAACCACCACTTTGGTTCTCATTCCAATAATTAAAAAGGCGGTTAGCATTCCGGTTATCGCAGCAGGAGGCATTGCCACAGGTCAACAAATGGCTGCCTGTTTAGCCCTCGGGGCGGATGGAGTTCAGGTTGGAAGCAGATTTGTGACAACACCAGAATCATCAGGACATGAAAACTTTAAAAACAAAATAATAAATTCGGTGGAAGGTGACACGAAATTATCGCTTAAACCTCTAACACCTGTACGATTACTCAATAATCGTTTTGCTGAAGAGATTCAAAAAGCAGAGGCCGCAGGAGTCTCTCCGGAAGTACTTTCAGAAATGTTGGGTAGAGGGCGATCGAAAAAAGGAATGTTTGAAGGCGACTTAAATGAAGGAGAACTAGAAATTGGTCAGGTGAGTAGCTTAATTAAAGAAATAATGCCTGCAGCTGATATTGTGAAGGAGCTGATTGAAGATTGTTACAAGACAATTGATAACCTCAATAAACTAGTAAGATAAAGTCGGATAATCCTTTTGCAGGATTAATTAAATTTCATTGTCAGTGCCTCAATGATTCTGTTTTTCTTTGCAAAGCAAATTTAGCCGAATCATGAAACCAATGATAAGTAAGCGTGCCCTAGTTGAAATCATTACGATTGGGGATGAAATATTGATTGGGCAGATAGTAGATACGAACTCTGCGTGGATGGCGAAAGAGCTCAATGCTATAGGGTTGAAAATTCTGCAGATTACCTCAATTTCTGATGACAAGAAAGCCATCCTGGATGCTATTTCTGAAGCTGAAATTAGGGCTGAAGTAGTTTTAATAACGGGCGGACTCGGTCCAACAAAAGACGATATTACAAAAGAAACACTTGCTGAATATTTTGGCGGCGAGCTTGTATTCTCTGAGAAACAATTTAAAGAGGTAGAAAGTCTATTTAAAAGCTTTGGACGAGTTGTTAGCTCCATAAATAGAAAGCAAGCTGAAGTGCCAAGTTCTTGCAGAGTGCTTGTTAATACAAAAGGAACTGCGCCAGGAATGTGGTTTGAGAAAAATGAAACGATTTTCGTTTCAATGCCTGGGGTTCCATATGAAATGAAGTGGTTAATGGAATCATTGATTATTCCTGAATTGAAGCAAAGACTGGACTTACCAGTTATTCAGCATCGTACTTTTTTAACTCAAGGAGTTGGTGAAAGCATGCTTGCTGAGTGGATTGAAGAGTGGGAAAACCAATTGCCGGTCAACATAAAACTTGCATATTTACCATCGCCTGGCTTGGTAAGATTAAGATTAAGTGCCATTGGCGAGAACTCATTGAACCTCACCGAACAGCTAGAAAATGAGGCAAAAGGATTATATAAGCTTATAGGTAAGCACATTTATGCCGAAGGCGATGTTTCTTTTGCAGAAGTTATTCAAAATCTCTTCATAGAGAAAAAGCTTAGTCTTAGCCTTGCTGAAAGCTGCACTGGTGGAAATATTGCTCATTTATTGACAGAAGTTTCTGGTGCATCAGCTTTTTTTAAGGGAGGAGCTGTTACTTACACCGAAGAAACGAAGATTAATATGTTAGGCGTTTCGGGAGAAACAATCAAGAAGTTTGGTGTTGTGAGTAAGGAAGTAGTTGAGGAAATGGCCAATGGAGCAAGATTAAAATTTAATTCTGATTATGCTGTTGCTGTGACAGGAATTGCCGGTCCCGACGGAGGAACAGAGGATTTGCCAGTAGGGTCGGTATGGATTGGAATTTCAAGTAGTAAAGGGATTGACTCTAGGTTTTTCAGATTCAGCACAAATCGAGGTCGGAATATAACGATGACTAGTTTAAGTGCTTTGAAAATGCTTAGGAGTCTGATACTTTCTATAGAGGATTAGAGTTCAGTGCCAATTCCCCGATACTCTAAGTATACATTATCGTTTGATATACGATAGTCTACCTTGATTCCTCCAATTCTGGCAATGGTAAAATTGCCTTGGAAAACGAGGGTGTCGCCATATGTTTGTTCAGGAATTGATAGTGTATTAGGTTTTGCATTAGCCTCTAGTGTATCTGAATAAGATCCATCTTCAAATCTAAAAAAGAATTTCACTTTAGACCTATTCAAAGATTCAACTCTTATATCTAAAGTTTTCAATGGTTGAGCGTAGTAGTCTCCGAAATCTAATAGAGAGTCTCTTACTTCCCATCTGCCCTCAAATGGATCACTATCGTACCTACAGGAACCATCGTCTGACTCGACCTTTTCTTCATAATTAGCAGCATTTGGGTCTGTGCAACCAGTTCGATCGCAGGATGAAAATGAAGCAAGAATTAAAAAAAATAGAATTAATCGTATCATTAAATTAAGATGGTTTTCGTGAGTTTTTTAAGGTAATTTAACCCCATTTGTAATACAAACACGCTCAGGCAAAGATGCCTTTTGTGTTCGATATTCCATGGTAATTACACTGTCAAGAATAAGGAATTCAGCCCTCATAATAATGGTATCAAAATTTTCTGTGATGAACACTTGAGGTGGTAAATTACCCGATTTAGGATAAAGATTTGTTTCACTAAATCCCAAAATATTGGCCTTAAAAGTTTGACCCACATAATCTGAATCATTAGCAGATAAGCCTCCAATATTTGAGAAAATGAGTTCTAGTGCCTCATCTGGATCTGGAGTAACGTTTAATAAAAAATTCTGATGAACTACAGCCATGTTACAAGCATCATCACATAGATAGGTGCCAAGAAAAGCATTCCTTGCCACAACCATGTTCATAGAATCTTGGTAATCTTCAACAGCCTGAAGATTAACCTCATCATCTTCGTCACATGAGCTAATTGATAAAAGTAAACCACACGCCAATAGCAAAGGGAGGAAAATGGATGCTATGCGATTTCTAAATAATTTCATGACTGTGATTTTTGTCAAAGATAACAAAGCCTCTGTCACAGATTAAAAACAGGTGCGCTTTTATCCTTGTAACCTAAGTTTACTTCTCTGAAAACAGGGCTTTAAGGAATAGTGAATTGGTAAAATATTCACTATCAGGTAAATTAGTTTAATGCATTCAGTAATTGAGTTTAACATTATTTATACTTTTGTACCTGAATTTTCAAATAAAAAACAATCATGAAAAAATTACTTTATGTACTTTCTACTGTTGCCATCGTAGCATTAACTGCTTGCGGACCAAGCGCAGAGGAAATGGCTGAAAAAGAAAAAATGCGTGCAGATTCTATTGCTGCATCTGAAGCAATGGAACAAGCTAGAATGGATTCAATGGCTGCCGCCGAAGCTATGGAAATGGCCAGAATGGATTCAATTGCTGCTGCCGAAGCTATGGCTGCTGAAGAAATGGCTAAAGGTTCTAAAGGAGGAAGCAAGCCAAAAGCACCTGCTGCTCCAAAAGAAGAGCCTAAAGCTGCTGAGCCTGTTAAGAAAGGTGGAATGAAAGGTGGGGCTGATGATGGAACTTCTGAAACTCCAAAGTCTGGTGAAACACCTGTTAAAAAAGGTGGAATGAAAGGTGGAATGAAATAATTCCTTCTAACTCATATTTTAAAAAGCCGGATTGTTTCAGTCCGGCTTTTTTATTGCTCATTTTTGGAGAATAGCATCATTTATGATGAATCTGTAATCTTTATAACGCTTAGTTTATTTAAAATAATTATTCTAATCCACCTTGAAACACCCAAAACAATAATATGCTTTATTGAATTATAAAATTAGAATTAGAGATTAGGAAAGAGGCACAAAACACTTGGCAGTAAGAAACCACAGATTAAGAACTAAAAGATAGAGGGTTGTGCTAACCTAATTGAGTGGCATTAATATGATGGAGCAATATAGGTCTCATGATGAAACTAGGAAATAAAGCACAAAAAAAGGGATAGCCTAGACTATCCCTTTTAATTTTATGATTGCTCAATATTATTGACGAGAACCATTAAGAGTATAAACACACGTTTCAGGAATACTATTATCAAATTCATTAACAGTTACGTTGATTGTATTTCCGCTAACATTACCGTTACCTGTGTAATCAAATCCAGAGATAGTTTGATTGTCAATAGTGAAACTTGAACCTGCAACTGTACACGTTAAAGAAACGTCAAATACAGCAACAACAATTTTGCTTGTTGAAGCAGTACTTTCAGTAATTGTAAGTGAAGAACCAGAAACAGTTCCACCACCGGTAACTCCGCAAGCAATTGTTCCGCTTACTGTGTAAGATCCGATAAGAGCATCTCTTTCATAAGTGCAGCTTCCGTCGTCATCGTCTGCTTTATCATCATAATTTGTAGCTGTTGGATCTGTACAACCTTCTGTTTTACAACCTGTGTAAGTAAGAGTCATTGCAGTTGTTAAGATAGCTAGGCCAATAAAGCGTAAATTCTTAGCAAATTCTAATTGCATTTTTTTCATGATTGCTGGTTTATTTTGTTTGGTTGCAAAAATAGACGATTTATTAAAACACCAAAACAGAATAACGAAATGTAATACACTGATTTATTGACATATATCAAAAATGCCTAATTTTTTTAATTCAAAACGCCATCAAATGACAGAATTCTTTAACATTTTTTCTGAAATTGTTTGTTGGTTTTAAGTTTTTTATACTTTTGTCACGCTGAATCAATCACAATTAAAAAAAACTAAAAAGATGAAAAAAGTAATGTTTGCTGTTCTTTTCGCTGGTGCTGGTATGTTAGCATCTTGCGGTGGAAACCACGAAGAAGCTGATAAAGCTGCTGCTGACTCAATTGCTGCTGCAGCAATGGCTGACTCAATTGCTGCTGCTGAAGCTGCTGCTGCTGAAGCTGAAGCTGCTGCTATGGCTGATACAACAGCTATGGATAGCACTGCTGCTCCTGCTGAGATGGCTAATTAATTTTAAGAAACCATTTATGAAAAGTTCTGCCTCGGCAGGACTTTTTTTTTATCCGCACTTATCACAGCCGTCGCCATGATTACTCTTTGCAGAGAAACTTCTATAAACTCTCAAAAGTAGCCATCCCGCGGCAGCGGCAATAAGAATAAAAACCAAAAGCCCTTGCATAGAGCAAATGTACAAAATTGCTCTACTTTTGACGCCACAAACCAAGCCTTATGCAGCTTAAATTTGACAGGAAAAACAAAAGTAACGAGGAGCTACTCAAAATTTACCGCGGGTTAGTTTTTCCTAGAATGATTGAGGAAAAAATGCTCAATCTCCTCCGTCAAGGAAAAATATCAAAATGGTTCTCAGGAATTGGCCAAGAAGCCATCTCCGTAGGAACCGTCTTAGCCATGCAGGAAGATGAATACATTCTTCCTATGCACCGAAACCTAGGCATTTTCACAGGAAGAGGAATCCCATTTGCACGACTTTTTAGTCAATGGCAAGGTAAAATGAATGGCTTTTCTAAAGGTAGAGAGCGATCTTTTCACTTTGGAACAAACGAATATCACATCGTAGGAATGATTTCCCACCTCGGCCCTCAAATGGGAGTAGCCGATGGAATAGCGCTAGGACAAAAACTTAACAATACGAATAAGGTAACTGCTGTATTCACTGGAGATGGAGGCGCTTCACAAGGCGATTTTCATGAATCAATTAATACAGCTGCCGTTTGGGACTTACCCGTTATTTTTATCATTGAGAATAATGGCTACGGACTTTCCACCCCATCATCTGAACAATTTCGTTTCGAATCTTTCACACAAAAAGGTCCCGGATATGGAATTCAGACTAAAAAAGTTGACGGCAATAACGTACTAGAAGTATATGATGCTATCACTGAAATAAGGAAAGATATTATTGAAAATAAACGTCCATGGCTACTCGAATGCATGACCTTTAGAATGAGAGGCCATGAAGAAGCATCTGGAACGAAATATGTCCCGCAGGAACTTTTTGATATCTGGGCAGCTAAAGATCCGGTGAGTAATTTTGAGGAATACCTAATCTCTCAAGAAGTTCTAACTAGTGATTCAAAAGAATCTATCAAGGCTGAATTGAAACAGGTTATCAATGAAGGGGTAAATGAAACCTTCAATGAGCCTGAAATAACAGCAAATACTGTCTTTGAAATAAATGATGTATTCGCACCTTTTGAGCCAGTATATACTTCGCCCGATGGGACAAAAACCATGAAACGCCTTGTAGATGCTATATCTGATGGATTAAATCTGGCAATGCAAAAGCATCCTGAGCTTATTCTTATGGGACAGGATATTGCTGAGTATGGCGGTGTTTTTAAAGTAACGGAGAATTTTTACCAGAAATACGGTAAAGACAGAGTTAGAAATACCCCATTATGTGAAGCTGCAATTCTTGGCAGCGCTTTAGGGTTATCAATTGTGGGCAAAAAAGCGATGGTTGAGATGCAGTTTGCTGACTTCGTTACCGAAGGGTTTAACCAAATCATCAATAATCTCGCTAAAAGCTACTACAGATGGGGACAAAATGCAGATGTTGTTGTTAGAATGCCTACAGGAGCTGGAGTTGCTGCCGGACCTTTTCATAGTCAAAGTAATGAAGCGTGGTTTACTCATACTCCCGGATTAAAAGTAGTGTATCCTGCCTTTCCTGCTGATGCTAAAGGTTTGCTTCTAGCCTCTTTTGAAGATCCGAATCCTGTCATGTTTTTTGAGCACAAAGCCTTATACAGAAGTGTAAGTGAAGAAGTGCCTGATGATTATTATACTATTGAAATAGGGAAAGCCAAAAGGTTAAGAACAGGTGATAGTTTAAGCATCATTACTTATGGGTTTGGGGTGCATTGGGCAATTGAAATCCTTGAAAAACATCCTGAAATTGAAGCCGATCTTATTGATTTGAGGACTCTTATGCCTTTAGATGAAGAGGCGATTTTTGAGAGTGTTAGAAAAACAGGTAGAGTAATGGTTCTTCATGAGGACTGTCTAACTGGAGGTTTTGGTGCTGAAATAAGTGCCCGAATTGCTGAAAGCTGCTTTAAACATCTTGATGCTCCTGTAATGAGAGTTGCTAGCCTTGATACGCCAGTTCCATTTTCATCTATTCTTGAGCAGAATTTTTTACCTAAACTTAGACTTGAAGCAAAACTCCTTGAACTTTATAATTACTGATGAAAGTTATTCTGGAAGTAAAAGGGCTGAAAAAAGCCTACGGCAGATTAATCGCTGCAAATGATATCTCCTTTGAAGTAAAGCAAGGACAGGTATTCGGTCTTTTGGGGCCGAACGGCAGTGGCAAAACAACTCTACTTGGCTGCATTAGTGGCATTTTAACGCCTAACGGCGGAAGTTTTGAGTGGTTTAATGGAGTTAAATTCGATGAAGCAAGAAAGAGAATTGGTGCTTTGATTGAAACTCCTAACTTCTTCCCCTACCTCAGCGCTTTCGAAAATTTGAAAATAGTGGCAGCTGTTAAAGCTTGCCCCGAAGAAAGGATTGATGTTGTTTTGAAAGAAGTTGATTTACTCGATAGGAAAAATGATGCTTTTAAGAAGTTCTCATTAGGAATGAAGCAAAGGCTTGCTATTGCTTCAGCACTTTTAAGTGATCCAGAAGTTTTAATTCTCGATGAGCCAACGAATGGACTCGATCCACAAGGTATTAATGAAATTAGATCACTCATCATGCGACAGCAGCAATCAGGAAAAACAGTTATTCTGGCTAGTCACTTATTGAACGAGGTGGAGAAAGTTTGCTCGGACGTTGTGATTTTAAGAAAAGGTAAGGTAATAAGTCATGGTAGAGTTGATGATCTGCTTAAAGGTAAATTGCGTGTAGTTCTTGGAGCTAATAATTTGGCAAATTTAAAAGCTGCCCTTTCTAATAGTAAATTGGTTGAATCATTTAACCTGCGCGACTCACTTATTTATGCAGATTTAGTTGAGGGAAGTTCTATTGCCGAATTAAATAAATGCTTAGTTGATGCCGGAGTTGAAGTAAATCATTTGAATCAACTGAAGTCAGACCTTGAAAGTGAATTCCTTAAACTCATTCAACAATGAAACAGCTTCTAAAAATTGAATGGCTTAAGATTAAGTCGTATCGAACATTTTATATTTTCTTAGGTAGTTACGTTTTATTGACTGCCTTTCTTTATTACGGCTTCGATAAGTTTGTAAAGCAAGGCCCAATTGACTTATCAGTAGTATATAAATTCCCTGCTGTTTGGTATTATGCTGCTTATGTATCGACTTGGTTTGCTGCCATTCCAGCTTTGCTAATGATAAATTTGGTTAGTAATGAGATTAGCTTCAGGACATTAAGGCAACAAATTACAGATGGAATGTCCAGGATGGATTTTCTCAAAGGAAAAGTTTTGCTGGCAGTTTCCATAAGTTTGCTCACAGGTTTAGTGGTATTACTATCTGGAACTATTTTCGGATTAACTAAAGGTGGAATTCCTTCAATGGCCGACTTTTTTAATGAAATTCAATTCATTGGAAGAGCTATGTGGGTAAGTTTTGGAATGATGATGGCTGCTTTGTTAATAGCATTACTAGTGAAAAGATCAGCACTTTCAATTATGGTATTTCTCGCCGCACTTTGGATAATTGAGCCACTGCTAGGAAGAGTTTGGCTTCCAGAGGCTTATCCATACTTCCCAATGAATAGTTTAGATGAGTTCATAACATCACCAATGCAGCTTGAAAATATTCGCTTTGGAAAAACTGACACTCCTTTAGCTGTTACAATTCTAGGTATTGTTTATCCTTTGCTTTTCATACTTGGCTCAGCTAAATTGCTAAAAGGCCAAGATTTATAGTTTTCAAAAACTATAAAATAAAGGGTTACAAATATTAGCAATCAAGCAATTGAGAAGCAATTTTGTATCTTGAGGCGGTATAGCTTAACTTTATGCTTTGCTTATGAAGATTTTTCTTTCCTTTTTCTTGATTTTGTCGAGCCTTCACTTTCTTGATGCTCAATGTACTTTTAATCCTGTAGTGAGCCCTTCGGCATTAAGCTTGTGTCCGAACACAAGCGATACTTTATGGTCAACTTCTGCCGATTCCTACCTCTGGTATAAGAATAACAATCCCATTTTAGGAGCCACATCCCCGTTTTTAGTGGTGTCGCAAATACAAGATGCAGGTGCAAGTTTTCTTGTAGTAGCCACTATTGCAGGTTGTAGTGAGCCGTCTCCATCTGTATTAGTAAGCGATGCAGACTTGCCAGCTTTAGAACTAAGCATTGCTGACAGTCTTAATGCAAATGCCTGCCTTGGTGAATCAAGAAATTTAACTTTAAACGACCCTTATAACATAAATATTCGCTGGTTTAGAAATGGAGTTCAATTAAATGGACAAACAAACGATACACTTAATGTGATCCAATCGGGCACCTACTCGTGTTTGGCTTTTGCCGATAATTGTCCGAGCTATAGTCAAACTTCTGCATCATTAGAAATTAATTTCAACATTGCACAAAATCCAATAATCGATTTTAATAGCAATACACTTGAGTTGAGCACAACAACCTCAGCAGCAGCATATGTATGGTATATTAATGGAGAGCTTATATCTGATTCAAATTCAAACACCTTTTTGCCGCAGGCAAATGGAGAAGTTACCGTTGAGGTGATTTTCAATGAAGGATGTTCAAGAATATCTCCTGCTTACACGTACACTGAGTTTGTGGCCAATTGCGATCATACCCCAAATGTTTCGCCTGATAATTTAGTGCTTTGTCCAAATTCAAGTGATACGCTCTTTACCCAAGTCGGCGATTCGTATCGTTGGTTTAGAGATGGAATTGAGATACAGGGAGAAAATTCAGATTTCTTAGTAGTATCCTCAGTTGAAGCTGGGTCTCAATTTTCAGTTGAAACAACTACGGCTGGTTGCTCCGAGACCTCAGAGGAGGTATTGGTTGACGGATGGATATTTTTACCTCTAACGGTAAGTACGCAAGGCAACCTGGATCCTTTATGTGAAGGCGATGCGCTGATTCTTGAGGTATTGCCTCCTTTCACAGAAAACATCCAATGGTTGTTTAACGGAAATCCGGTTCAGTTTGGCAATGAGCTTACACTTGAAATTACTGAAAGTGGCACTTATGCAGTGAATGCATCAACCGATATTTGTCCAGCTTACTTTGAAACATCACTCAATCTGGAGTATGTTTTTCAAGCCAGGCCGCAACCTGTGATTACATACTTTCCGGTGAGCAATACCCTGAGTGCCGATGTGGAGGCCTCATCTTATGTTTGGATGCTTAACGAAGAAGTGATTTCAGGTGCAAATACACAAATCATCACGCCTTCGGCGGAAGGTAATTATACAGTAACGGCAACGTATTCAAACGGTTGCAGTAATATTTCTGAAGCTTATTTTTATAATCCGGTTGGATTTGAAGATGTATTGGGCGCCGACATACTTATGTATCCTAATCCGGCCGGCCATCAGCTATGGATAACAACATCAGAACCTTCAAGCATTCAAATTTTTGATATGTCGGGGCGCCTTGTTTTGGATCGTTATTACTCTGGAACGGGCTACATAGCTATTTCTTCACTTGAAACGGGTCCGTATTTGTTGGTGATGAAAAACGAAACTCGGTCGATACTTAAGCGGCAGTTTATAATGAAAGAATAAAAGGATTTTTTACATTGATAAATTAGGTCCCTTTTCAAAAAATCTCGCCTGAATGAAAAAAATACTTTTACTGCTGATCATTTTATTTTCAGGTACTTATTGTCATTCGCAAAACAATCTTGATTCGTTGCTTCAAGTATGGAATGACAATTCTCAATCCGATTCACTTCGTGTGGATGCGTATAAAAACTACATATGGGAGGGATTTATTTATTCCGATCCCGACTCTGCGGTTGTGTTGGCGAATGACTTGCACGATTTTTCAAAAGAAAAAAATTATCCCCGAGCAGATGCAGATGGCTATCGTTTGCAGGGCGTTGCCTACATTTTTCGTAGCAATTATTCGGCTGCCGAAGAAAGCTATACCAAAGGAAAAGAAATTTATGAGAAAATTGGGAATAAGCGTGGAGTTGCCAATTGTTTGAGTGGTCTGGGAACTATCAATAAAGAACAAGGGAATTATCCGGCAGCACTTGATTATTTTCAAAAGAGTTTGACCATTCAGGATGAGCTGGACAACAAGGGTAGTGTTGCAGGATGCCTCAACAACATCGGGAATATTTATAAAAATCAGCGAGAATATGACCTCGCTTTAGACTACTATCAACGAAGTTTAAAAATCAAGGAAGAAATAGGAGATGAAAAAGGATCGGCCGGAAATCTTCACAACATCGGTAATATTTACGATAATCTGGGAAAGTTGCCTGAAGCATTGGATTACTACTTAAAAGCAAAAGCCATAAACGAAAAAAACAACAATAAACAATGGCTGTCAAATAATCTCGCAAACATTGGTAATATTTATAAAGAACAAGGTGATTTCATAAAGGCCCTGGAATGCTACCAACAATGTTTGGCAATTGATTTAGAAATCAAGAATCAAGATGGTCTGTCGGCTACTTATAACAACATTGGATTTTTATACCTCAAACAAGGTAAAACAGCACTGGCATTGGAATATTGTAAAAAAGGCTTGGCTTTGTCAAAAGAAATTGGCTCGCTCGAATGGCAAAAGAGTGCTTGCTTTTGCCTCTATCTTACAAATAAAGACATAGGTAATGACGCTGAAGCTCTCAAGAATTATGAGCAAATGATTATTCTGAAAGACAGTATTTATAACGAAGAAAATACCCGCAAGATCACTCAGCTGGAGATGCAATATGAGTTTGATAAAAAGGAAGCAGCTTCGCGTGCGGAACAGGAAAAAAAAGATGCAGTAGCAGTTGAAGAACTAAGACGTCAATTGTTGTTGAGAAACAGCTTTATTGGTGGTTTTGCCGTGGTTTTACTTTTCGCTGGTGTATTTTTTGCGCAGAGAAACCGCATTGGAAAAGAGAAAAAACGAAGTGAAGAATTACTTCTTAATATTTTACCGGAAGAAGTAGCAGATGAATTAAAGCAAAAAGGTTATTCAGACGCAAAGCTGATTGAACAGGTGACAGTTATTTTTACCGATTTCAAAGGTTTCACTGCCTTAAGCGAACGAATAACACCTAAGAAGCTGGTCGAAGACCTTCATGAATGTTTCTCAGAATTTGACCGGATTTGTGAAAAATATGGAATAGAGAAAATCAAAACCATTGGAGATGCCTATATGGCGGCAGGTGGTCTTCCAACACCTAATTCAACACATTCCAAAGATGTTATTCAGGCTGCTCTGGAAATGACGTGGTTTATAGAAACTGGCAAAACAAAGAAAATTGCTGCAGGTCATCCATATTTTGAAATTCGCGTTGGCGTTCACACAGGACCGGTTGTAGCCGGAATAGTTGGTATAAAAAAGTTCCAATACGACATTTGGGGAGATACTGTTAACACGGCCAGCCGAATGGAAAGTGGTGGGGAAGTTGGAAAAGTGAATATTAGCCAGAATACGTATAGCCATGTAAAAGATGATGCAGACTTTCAGTTTGAGAGCCGTGGTAAAATTGCCGCAAAAGGAAAGGGAGATATTGAAATGTATTTTGTCTCGAATAAACTAGGTTGAGACTATAAACAATGAAAAGCCCTGCTAAATTAAGTTTTTATAAAACGACTTGGGGTGCGTTTTTCATAAAGACCATCCCCTGATCATAAAACAATTGTATAATTTATGCAGTAGATAAGGCTTCTATTCTACCTAAATGCGAATAAGGGATAAAGATTCTACATCTTCCTTATATTTGAGCCTTGGCATTGCCACTCATTTTAGATTGATGAAAATTTACATACTTCGTAGAATTCTGCTTTTGTCTTGCTTGCTAATGCAGTTTGCGCTAGGCGCGCAGATTTATATTTTGGGCGAAGGACCGAGCACAATTTTAACTTGTGGGGGCACCATTCTGGATCCGGGAGGTGAAGGCGATTACAACAACAACATAGATGTAATGCAGACAATTTGTCCAGAAGGAATAGGTGAAAGTGTACAGCTTAGTTTTACTACCTTTGGTACAGAAGCCTGTTGCGATGAATTAATCATTTATGAAGGACCTAATGAATCGGGAGCTACATTAGGGGTCTGGGCTGGGGCTAACAACCCAGGTATTATAACAGGTTCTGCTTCTGGTAATGGTTGTTTAACACTAAATTTCAGCGCTGATTTATCCATAGTGGGTAGTGGATTTGAAGCATTAATTTCATGTATTCCAAGCATGGCTTCAATAGCATTAGGTGAGGGTAGTGATACTCTTTATGGATGTTCTTTTATTATTACAGATCCAGGCGGAGTGGGAAACTATGAGCCAAATGAAAATGTAGTTCAGACTTTTTGTTCAGAATCAGGGCAGTGTGTTAGATTAGATTTCCAGTTGTTGAACACGGAAGCCGGACTCGACGTACTAAAAATTTATGATGGACCCAGCACAGGAAGCCAATTGCTAGCGACTTTCTCTGATAACATTAGTAATCCAAATCCTGTACAATCCTCCATTGCTTCAGAAGGCTGCCTAACGTTAGAGTTCACAAGCAACGACACCATTCAATTCCCTGGTTTCAGGGCCTCAATTCTTTGTACCCCTTGCGAAATGACGCCGATTATTTTTGGACAAGATCAAGTCATAACGGTATGCGATGGCGTCATTCTTGACCCTGGAGGATATTCTAATTATCCTTTGAATTCTGATGCTACTCAAACAATTTGCTCGGATAACGGTGAATGTGTGAAATTGGTTTTTACTGAATTTTCTACAGCTCCTTCTGCGGATGTTTTAAGAATTTACGATGGGCCTGATACATCTGCAGATATTATCGGTATTTTTTCTGGAACTCCTTTTTTTCCTCCGGGTCCCTTATCAAGTTCTATAGAATCTGACGGGTGCATTACAATGGAGTTTTCCTCAAATGCTTCATCTAATATGTCGGGTTTTGAAGTTTCAATTTCATGTATTCCTTGCAGTTTACCTTTAGAGCTTCCTACAGGATTTTGTCAGGATGCCCTACCATTTTGTAGCAGTGACGGACTTTACTTCCCGGCTGCAATCAACACCCAATCTGAGTTTGGATTAGGAATA
>JBBEBC010000131.1:0-14855 GCA_040882555.1 Bacteroidia bacterium | reverse complement strand
TTTTAAGTGATCCGGCAAATATTGAAACGACCATTGAACTTAACCCCGAAACCAACGATTACGACGTAATTCAAAAAGTTGGAGATAAGTATTACAGATATCCAAGCTACCTCACCTTTACTGAATATCAGGATCTTGATTTTGATAATGCAATGCGCAAAAACTGGAGAGACCGAATGGCTTCAGATGATGCAGGAAAGCAAAAAGGATTTGCCCCTAAAATAACCGTTCCGGGAGATGCTTTTGCCAATATTTTCGGTAGCAATACCATAGACATTAGGCCACAGGGCTCGGCTGAACTTATTTTTGGTGGTAATTTTAACAGAACGCAAAATCCAGCTCTTCCTATCCGCCAGCAACGCGTTGGCGCATTCAATTTTCAGCAAAAAATTCAAATGAATCTTGTTGGTAAAATCGGAGATAAAATCGAGCTCCAAACCAACTATAACACTGAAACAGGATTCAATTTTGACAATAAAGTCAACCTCAAATACGAAGGAAAAGAAGACGAAATTATTCAGCTCATCGAAGCGGGTAACGTAAACCTTCCTCTAAACGGAACTCTTATTACCGGAAGTCAAAGCTTGATGGGTGTGAAAACCCAACTAAAATTCGGAAGACTTACTGCTACAACTATTTTCTCACAACAGCAGGGCGATAGAAAGAATATCTCCGTTCAAGGAGGAGCTCAAACTACAGAATTTGATATTTCTGCATCTAGCTATGATGCAAACCGACATTATTTCCTTTCTCATTTTTTCAAGGATAGGTACGATCAGTCAATGTCTACCCTGCCAAACGTTACATCTCCTTTTAATGTGACAAGGGTCGAAGTTTATATTACTAACAGGACTTACGCCACCAATAACGTTAGGAATATTGCCGCTTTCGCTGATATGGGTGAAGGCTTGCCTCAATACTTTAATGGTGGTAACGTTTCACCTACTGCTCTTCAACCTGGAGCCGGAATATTTCCAAGAAATGAAAACAATAATCTTGAGTCACTTCAACTTATTGCACAGTATCCACTTTTCCGAGAAAAGGCGAATGAAATCCTAAATCAGAATCCACAATTTGTCCCAGCTATTGATTACGAATATCTTCAAAATGCCCGTTTACTTGCTCCTACAGAATATGTCTTAAATCCATTACTTGGCTATGTGTCTTTAAACCAGTCACTTAATGCCGACGAAGTTCTGGCGGTTGCTTTTCAGTATACAGTAAATACCTCGCAAGGGCAGCAAATTTACCAGGTTGGTGAATTCTCAACAGATATTCAAGGAACGGGAGTTTTGACCCTAAAAATGCTTAAGGGAACTCAGGTCTTTACCAAAAAACCAAATTGGGACCTGATGATGAAAAACGTTTATTCTTTAAACGGATTTCAGATTAGTCGAGATAATTTCAAGTTGAATGTGCTCTATCAAGATGCACAAACTAGTGTTAAAATGAACATTATTCCCGAGGGAACAGATGTGAACGGTAAGATTTTACTTCAGCTTTTCAATCTCGATAGGCTCAACAATCAAAATGACCCGCAAGCAGATGGATTCTTCGATTTCATCGAAGGAAAAACAATTCAATCTGATAAAGGACGAATCATTTTCCCAATGCGCGAGCCATTTAGCGGATTTTTAAGAGATCAGTTTAACCTTCCTGCGGAGCAGACCCTAGCTAATAAATATGCATTCGACTCGCTCTATGTAACAACGCAGCAGCTAGCTCAACTGGATGCGCAGCATAATCGTTACTATATTCAGGGCTCATACCAATCGGCCTCGGGCTCAGAAATTTCCTTAGGAGCAATGAACGTTCCTCAAGGTTCTGTTGTAGTTACAGCGGGTGGAGTTGCACTTCAAGAGAATGTAGATTACACGGTAGATTACACCTTGGGAAGGGTTAGAATCATAAATGAAGGATTACTGAATTCTCAGACTCCGATTGATATTTCTCTTGAAACAAATACCCTTTTTGCTATTCAGAGTAAGCGTTTAATGGGAGCACATTTCGATTATAAGGTTTCGAAAGACTTCAATCTGGGTGCTACAATAATGAATCTGAGTGAGCGACCTATGACTCAAAAAATCAATATTGGAGATGAACCTATTTCCAATACGATTTTAGGGATTGATGGTAATTTTAAAACAGATTCTAGATGGCTAACAAGGATGGTTGATAAGCTTCCATTCTATTCTACCAAGGAAATGTCGACCATTACGGCTTCTTGGGAAGGAGCTAAACTAATTCCGGGACACTCTAAGGTAATCGGCAAGGACGGATTATCGTATATCGATGACTTTGAAGGAGCTGAATCTTCGATTGACATTAGAAATTTCGGTAACTGGTTTATCGCTTCTACACCCGGCGGTCAGCCTCAACTATTAAGCGAAGGAAGTTTGTTTGATGATAGACAATACAACTTTAATCGTGCAAAAATTAATTGGTATACAATAGATCCGCTATTCGCGGGAAGTGTTTCTACAACACCTGATTATATTCAGGATTCACCGATGCAGAGTCACAACTTCATGAGGCAGATTGTAGAAACAGAAATCTTCCCTAACAAGGCAAGACCTTACGGTCAGGTGCAGATTATGCCTGTTCTCGATTTGCACTTTAATCCCCTTGTTAAAGGGCCTTATAATTATGTTGTAAACGATGGTCCTTACGCCTTAGGAATGAATGCCGACGGCACTCTTAAAAACCCGCGTACACGCTGGGGAGGTATCATGCGTCGAATTGAAACCAATGACTTCGAATCGGCCAATATTGATTATATAGAGTTCTGGATGATGGATCCATTTGCTGATGGATTAGGTCCAGGAACAGCGGTAAATAATGGCTCAGGAGGAGACTTCTACATCAACATCGGAAATATTTCTGAAGATGTTTTGAGGGATGGCCAACAGTCGTTCGAAAATGGAATTCCTGTTACTTCAGACAATACCAACGTAGCTTATACTACTTGGGGAAAACACCCAACAGCTCCGCCATTGGTGAATGCTTTCGACAATAATCCAGAGGCAAGACCTCTTCAGGATGTTGGTCTGGATGGACTTCCTAACGATTCGGAAAGAGTATTCTTTCAAGATTATCTTCAACAAGCTCAACAAGTTCTAAATGCTGATGCATTTGCAAGAGCTCAGGCAGATCCGTCAAACGACGATTACAGGTTCTTCCGAAGCTCTGAGTGGGATTCGCAGCAGGCAGACATTTTAACACGTTATACGCTTTACAATGGACTCGAAAACAACTCCAGACTTGGAGACGACCCAATTGAATCTTACCCAACGGCAATGACTCCTCTACCCAATATTGAGGATATTAACCGTGATAATACACTAAGCACTGCCGAATCATATTTTCAATATAAGTTGAGCCTCCGACCTCAAGATATGGTTGTAGGCCAGAACTATATCATTGATAAAGTGCCAGGAAAAGGTGATTTACAAAATGGTTCTTCCATTAATTCCGACTGGTACCAATTTAGAGTTCCAATAAGAGAATTCACCAATAAAGTTGGTGCAATAAGCGACTTTAGATCAATCAGATTTATCAGGATGTTCTTCCATAATTGGGATCAGGAAGTAGTTGTTCGTTTAGCCCGTTTAGAACTCGTAAGAGCTGAGTGGCGTAGATTCCAATACAGTCTAAAAGAGCCTGGTTTATACCTCGGTTCTGACCTGAATACCCAATTCCAGGTATCAACCGTAAATATTGAAGAGAATGGAGATAAAACTCCAGTAAACTACGTTCTTCCTCCAAATATTCGTAGAGAGGTTGATGTTACCACCACCAACCTTCAGCAGTTAAATGAGCAATCTCTTCAAATGAGAATTTGCAACCTAGAAGATGGCGATTCAAGAGCTGTATTTAAGAATACCAACCTCGACCTTCGCGCGTACAAGCGCATCAAGATGGAAGTTCACGCTGAATCAATGAATGGAAATCAGTGGGAAGACAATGCAATTACAGCTTTCATTAGATTAGGAACTGACTTCACTGAAAATTATTATGAGTATGAAATTCCATTAAAGCGCTGCGCTGATGGAACCACAAATCCGGAAGAAGTGTGGAACAACCTATTTGATTTAAATCTTGAAACATTAGTAAATGCTAAGGTTCAGAGGAATCAACAAAAGATAGGTAATCCGAATATCCAGAATAATCAATCCTTTTCTATTCAAGATCCCAACATCCCAGAAAACAGAATTACTGTAGTCGGAGTACCTCAAATTTCAGGGGTTAAAACACTGATGGTTGGTATTCGAAATCCTCAAAACGACGAATTCAACCCTTATCCAGACGACGGTTCTGTTGCTTGTGCAGAAATCTGGATCAATGAGCTTCGTGTTTCAGAATATTTCGAGGAGGGTGGCTGGGCAGCCAATGCCAGAGTTACTGCAAAGCTTGCCGATTTAGGTACAGTTGCATTAGCTGGAAGTAATTCAACCTTTGGCTTCGGTTCAATTGAAATGAAACCGCTCGAACGTGCTAGAGAAAACACGACTACTTACAGCGTAATAAGTAATTTAGAATTAGGTAAGTTCTTCCCTAAAACCTGGAATTTAAGCGTACCTCTTTACTGGGAATTTGGTAGAAATGTGAGTAATCCTCAGTTTAACCCACTTGATCCTGATGTAAAATTCAGAACAGCGCTCGATTACCAAGCGTCTGATGGAGCTAGAGATTCCTTGAGAGAACTTTCTCAGGTATTCATGAAAAGAAGGAGCATAAACTTCACGAACGTTCGGAAAAACAGAGGAAGCGGAAGCACGAAAGCTCACTTCTGGGATATTGAAAATTTTGATGCAACCTATGCTTTTGCTGATAATACCACTCGGTCTCCTCAAGTTGAATATGGTTATCAAAAAAATTATGATGTTGGGATAGGCTATACTTATTCACCAAAACCCAAATCTTTTGAGCCATTTAAAAAGTCCAAGATATTTGGCAAAACAAAAGCATTCGATTTAATTAAGGATATCAATATCGGATTGGTTCCTTCACGATTATCATTCCGATCAGACATAGCACGAGATTTCAACGCTCAGAAATTAAGAAACACCTCCGAAGTAGCTGTCCTAAAGATCGATACAACTTATTTCAAGTCATTTACCTGGCAAAGAATCTATGATTTAAAATATCCTCTAACAAAATCTCTTCAGATAGATTTCATGGCTACCAACCAGAGCCGAATAGATGAAGAACCTGGTGCAATTAACACCTCTTCCAAACGTGACTCCGTAATTAGAAATCTACGAACTGGAGGACGGAATACAAATTACCAGCATGCGATCAACGCCAGCTATACCATTCCTTTTTCAAAAATCCCAATCGTTAATTGGGTATCTGGTAATGTGTCATACGGCTCAACTTATTCATGGACCGCAGCACCGCTTGTTAGAGACCAGAACAATCCGGATCAATTTGCTCAAAATCCTTTCGGAAATAGCATTCAGAATTCTAGGAATATAAACACGAGTCTGCAAGGTAACTTGACCCAACTTTACAATAAGATACCTTACTTGAAAAAGGTAAATCAAAAAAGAGGTGGTAGAGGCAACGCCCAAAGAGCACCTACCAGAAGACCCTCAGCCAACAGCGCTAAAAAAGATTCAACCGAAAAAGAGAAAAAGGAGACAGTAGCCTCGAAAATCCTTGAAAATGCCGCTAAATTCCTGATGATGCTCAAGAATGTTTCGGTTACATACAGTGAAACTAACGGAATAGGACTTCCAGGATTTGTGCACAGCTCTGAATATGTTGGTAGAGACTGGAAAAATGGAACGCCTACTACAGGATTCCTCTTCGGAAGTCAACAAGACATTAGAGCATTACTCGTAGAACGAGGAGCACTCACTCAGGATACAACATTTAACAATGCATACACCAGAGTACTTTCCCAAAATCTCACTTGGAATGCGACCATAGAACCGATTGGAGGACTGAGAATTACCTTAAATGCCAATAGAAATTATACCGAAAATTATAGCACTATTTACAAATACAATCAAGTAACTAATCAGTTCCAAGAAGTAAGTACGGTGCAAACAGGAACTTTTAGTATCACCACCAATACCTGGGGCACAGCTTTCGAGAAACTTGATAATAACCTTCATCGCTCTGGCAACTTCACCAAGTTTCTCTCTAACAGACAGGCAATTGCCGACAGACTTTCAGGAAATCAGATAGATCCAAACACAGGCTATCCGGTAGGTTACGGAAGCTCTCAACAAGATGTACTTTTATTCTCATTCCTTTCGACGTACGCTGGAATAGATCCAACTCAGCAGGACTTAAACCTCTTTCCAAATATTCCAAAACCTAATTGGAGAATTACTTACGACGGACTTACGCGGATTCCATTTTTCAAGAAATACTTCAAGACAATTTCATTGAGCCATGCTTACCGCTCAACCTTTAATATTGGATCATACACCACCAACTTATTAGCCCTGCAGGATCCAAATAGCGTTGATCAATCAGGAAATATTATTCCTCAGCTTAATATTTTAATGGCTTCATTAAGTGAACAATTTGGTCCTTTAATGAACATTGATATGACTTGGAAAAATAGTCTCATCACTAAGTTCGAGATGCGCAAATCAAGAGACCTTTCTCTGAGTTTGCAGAATTCACAAATTACGGAAGTGAACGGAAGTGAGATAACAATCGGATCGGGCTATATCTTTAATAATGTGGAGCTTCCATTTAAAATTGCAGGCTCAAGTAAGAAGATTAAAAGCGATTTGAATGTCCGCATGGATGTAACAGTTAGAACCAATAAAACGATCGTAAGAAAGGTTCCTATTGAAGGAGAAACGATTTTCGATCCTATTCTTTCTGCTGGACAACAAAACCTTGCGATTAAGTTTTCTGCCGATTATGTAATTAATCAGAAGTTCACCATTCGCTTATTCTTCGACAGAACTTCAAATAAACCATTCATTTCCAATCAATTCCCGAATTCAAACACCCAGTTTGGAATAAGCTTGAGGTTCACTCTCAATCAGTAAATCGAAATATTCAAAGAAATCAATTCGGTATTTGCTCCTTCTTGCCAAAATAGGTAGGTTTGAAGCAAAATATTTAACATGAATTTTCCGGAAGATTTACTTTATACCAAAGATCACGAGTGGGTGAAAATTGAGGGTGATACAGCAACTATTGGTATTACTGATTTCGCTCAAAGTGAATTAGGTGATATTGTTTTTATTGAAGTAGATACAGTTGGCGAATCGCTCGATGCCGAAGCGATTTTTGGAACTGTGGAGGCTGTAAAAACTGTTTCAGATCTTTTTATGCCTGTTAGTGGTGAAATTCTTGAGTTCAATTCTGACCTTGAAAGTACTCCCGAAACAGTAAATGAAGACCCGTACACCAAAGGTTGGATGGTGAAAGTTAAAATGAGTAATCCAGGAGATAGGGATGGCTTGCTTTCCGTTTCTCATTATAAGGCCTTAATAGGACAATAACATGATTAGATATGTCCTGCCGGCAATGTGTTGGACTATCATCGTAACCATTTTGACCTTGCTTCCTGGTAAAGACTTACCTGAGGTAAACATCATTAATTTCGATAAGATTGCTCACTTCGGAGTCTTTTTCTTGCTGTCTTTACTTTACTTAAGATGGAAAAAGTTCGGTCCCGCGTTAAATGTCAGTCAATTTCTGATTGTGCTTATTATTATCGCCTACGGCGGATTGATTGAGCTGGTACAAGGCGCTTTCTACACAGATAGATTTGCAGATATATACGATTTTATAGCTAATAGCTGCGGTGCAGCGACGGCTGCATTATTCTATCCAATAATCACTTCCATTAAACACTGAATTCAAATTTCTTACATTTGACTAAATTGTAATTTCATGGGAACTACCCTACTAAAATACCATCCGGCACAAAGTCCAACTGTTGACCAAGTTGGAGTTGAAGAACGGTGCGCAAGATTTCAAACTAGAAGTATTAAAAATTCCTCGAAGATTGGTGCTTTAAAGCTAGCAATGAGCATGATAGATCTTACCACCTTAGAAGGTAAAGATTCTGAAGGAAAGGTGAAACAACTTTGTTATAAAGCGATGCATCCTCATGATGCCATGCCAGGAGTTCCTCAAGTAGCAGCGGTTTGTGTTTATCCAACAATGGTTAAAGTGGCAAAAACAGCTCTCAAAGGAAGCAAAATCAATGTGGCTTCTGTGGCAACGGCTTTTCCAAGTGGTTTAGCTCCTCTAAAAGTAAAACTTGATGATACAAAGTTTGCAGTCAATGAAGGAGCCGATGAGATTGATATGGTTATAAGTCGAGGTAAATTCTTGCAAGGAGACTATAATTTCGTTTTTGATGAAATTGCAGCAATAAAAGAGGCTTGTGGCAAAGCTCACCTAAAAGTAATTCTTGAAACTGGCGAATTGTGCACCCTCGATAATGTTCGTAAAGCCTCAGATATTGCTATTCTGGCCGGTGCCGATTTCATTAAAACATCAACAGGTAAAATTCAACCTGCAGCAACAATGCCTGTAACACTTGTCATGCTCGAAGCTATTCGCGATTACTATTATGCTACTGGTAAAATGATAGGAATGAAACCTGCCGGTGGAATTGCAAACTCAAAACTTGCACTTCATTACTTAGTGATGGTAAAAGAAACACTCGGTGCAGCTTGGTTATCACCTGATTGGTTTAGGTTCGGTGCCTCCAAACTTGCAAACGATATTCTCATGCAACTTGCCAAGCAGGAAACCGGAAACTATCAAAGTCTTAACTATTTCTCAATCGATTAAAAGCAGCATAACATGTCTAAAAAATCTGTCAAGGCAAGTAAAGAAGCATCATCAGCTGCTTTGGATTTTACATCAGCCTTCGTTTATGATCCAGCTCCTGAATCAAGCTCTCATGCCGAAATTAAACCTCAGTACGAGCTATTCATCAATGGGAAATGGGTAAAACCTTCCTCAAATAAATATTTCAATACCATAAGTCCTTCCACCGAAAAGGTGCTTTCAAAAATTGCAGAAGCAAATGAAGCTGACGTTGATTTGGCTGTTAAAGCAGCCAGAAACGCATACGAGAAGGTGTGGAAAAATATGCCTGGAAAGGAACGTGCAAAATACATTTATAGAATTGCCCGTCTAATTCAGGAAAGAGCAAGAGAATTCGCTGTAATTGAATCTATGGACGGAGGAAAACCTATCCGTGAAAGTCGCGATGTGGATGTTCCATTAGCTGCTGCTCACTTTTTCTATTATGCAGGATGGGCAGATAAACTCGAATATGCTTTCCCTGGTAAAAATCCAACATCTTTAGGTGTTGCAGGACAAATAATACCTTGGAATTTCCCACTTTTAATGGCTGCTTGGAAAATTGCTCCAGCACTTGCAACAGGAAATACGGTGGTATTAAAGCCTGCTGAAACGACTTCGCTCACAGCTTTAAAATTAGCTGAGCTTTTTCAAGATGCAGGACTTCCTCCAGGAGTAGTTAACATCGTAACAGGCGCAGGTGCTACAGGTGCAGCTATTGTAAATCACCCTGATATTGATAAAATTGCCTTCACTGGTTCAACCGATGTTGGAAAAATTATTCAGAAAGCTATCGCCGGAACGGGTAAAAAAGCAACCCTCGAATTAGGCGGAAAAGCTGCAAATATCATTTTTGAAGATGCTCCTCTCGACCAAGCTGTTGAAGGTATTGTAAACGGAATCTTCTTTAATCAAGGTCACGTTTGCTGCGCTGGGTCTCGACTATTTGTTCAGGAAGGCGTTGCCGATGTAGTAATAAGAAAGCTCAAAGACAGAATGGAAAGTCTGCAAGTAGGCGATCCAATGGATAAAAACACGGATGTAGGGGCAATTAATTCAAGCGAACAGCTTAAGAAAATTAACGAATACCTTAAAATTGGCGTGAACGAAGGAGCTGAAATGTATCAGAGTTCCTGCAAAATTCCAAGCAAAGGTTTTTTCTGTAAACCCACCCTGTTTTTACATACTTCTCAAAGTCACAGAGTAGTGCAAGAAGAAATTTTTGGACCCGTTCTAGCGGTTCAAACCTTTAGAACTGTTGACGAAGTAATTGAAAAAGCCAATAACACTCCATTTGGACTTAGTGCCGGAGTTTGGACTGATAAAGGCTCTAAAATCTTCAGCCTCACTACTAAAATGAAGGCAGGAGTAGTTTGGGCAAACACCTATAATAAATTTGATCCTGCTTCGCCTTTCGGCGGATATAAAGAAAGCGGTTTTGGAAGAGAAGGTGGTTTGCACGGTCTCCTACCCTACCTTCAATTAAATTGATTAAAAGCTTAAAGAATCCATCATGGCAACTACAAAACCAACACGCAAACCAGCGGCAACTCCAATAAAAACTACGGAGGTGCAATCGAATGGAAATGGCAGTGTTAAGTCAGATAGAATAGGCGTTCTTAAAACGTATAAAATTTTCATCAACGGGCAATTTCCGCGGACTGAATCAGGCAGATATTATTCGCTTAAACTCAAAGACGGAAGCGCAGTAAATATGTGCTTGAGCTCACGCAAGGATATTCGAAATTCAGTTGTTGCTGCGAGAAATGCCCAAGAAAAATGGGCCGAGAAAACTGCTTATAACAGAAGCCAGATACTCTACCGAATTGGGGAAATGCTTGAAACAAGATCGGCTCAGTTTATTGCCGAACTAGTTTCTCTTGGAAGTTCAGCTGCAGCAGCTAAAACTGAAGTTGAAACTGCTGTTGATAGACTAATCTATTATGCCGGTTGGTGCGACAAATACAACCAGATTTTCAGTTCAGTGAATCCGGTTTCTAGCTCCCATTTTAACTTTTCGAGCACTGAACCTGTTGGCGTTGTAGGAATGATTGCTCCAGAAAGCTCTGCTTTACTTGGACTTATTTCTATAATAGCACCTGCAATTGCATCAGGAAATACGGTGATTGTTTTAGCATCAGAAAGCAAAGCACTGGCTGCTGTTACTCTTTCTGAAGTTATTCATTCATCTGATGTTCCTGCTGGAGTGGTTAACATTCTTACTGGTAAACGGTCTGAACTAGCAGCTCAGTTTTCAACTCACATGGATATTAATGCAGTGTATGTTAATACTAATGATGCTGCATTAAAAAAGCAAACCGAAACGGATGCTGCGTTGAACGTAAAGCGCGCAAGAGTTGAAGGCGAGCAAAACTGGCTCGATGAATCAACCCAGTCGCCTTATCGAATTATGGATTATTTAGAGGTCAAAACCACTTGGCACCCAATAGGTATTTGAGTAAGTTGATGTTAAAGTAAGTTGATGCACTAATGTGTATTAAATCCGCATTAGAAAATTACGCCAGGCTCTCTTTTATGTTTCAGATGTTCTTGAAACGCTTCACTTTTTCAAGCTCTATTAGTTTATCAGCGTTTGCCTGTTTGTCGGTAAAAACCAAATGTGCTCAAATGTGCTGTGGCTTTTTTTATTGGGCACAACGGATGGGAGCTCCAAGAAGTTGGCATTCTAGACCAGTGAATTTGTAAAATCTGGACTTCATCTAATTCTCCATCCAAAGTTATCAGTTTTCATTTAGCTCAATCACTTCAGATGATTCATTTTTCATTCGAGTGCTTATTTTGAAGGTACTTTCTTCTCAACAAGGGAAATTGATTTTTGAAGTAAAAGAGAGTTCGGAATTGTAATTATTTCTCCATTCTCTGTTTTTAAATGAACAAAAAAATAGGTCAAATCAGCAACCTCACCTTCAAATGGAAAATCTTTATCTAAAATTTTTATTGTATCACCAATTTTTAAAGGGTGATTAAAAAATATTAACACACTTGAAGTAATATTGGAAAGTAATGACCATTGAGCAAAAAAAGCAATTCCTAATGCAGTCAAAATGGTTCCCACAAAAACAGCTATTTCATTTTGTTTAAGACCCCATATGGCAGACAATAAAATTATGACTGTCAGAAAAGACAAAAGGTGAACAGCCTTAATAATCATTTTTCTTCTACTTCGCTGTAAATGCTTATTTTTCAGCGTGTTGTTTACAAATACTTTGGTAACAAAATGAGTAATTATGTAGCCAGCAAAAACTACAATTGTTTCAATGATTTGAATTTTGTACGCTTCCATTAGGGGTTATTTTTAAATACTTTCCTCCTTTCCAATCCAATTCTGTTCACCGTATCGTAATGTAAAGTTGCATTTACGATTAAACGGTCAAGCTCTTGTTCAAAGAAGGCTTCAGTATGATTATTCCATTTTTTAGGTGAATTGCGAAGCTCTCTAAAACTTATTAAAAGTGTAGAAATATATTCATTTTTTTGAGGGACATCTTTAATAAATATTGGTGGATATAAATCATACATCAACATCCAGTTTTTTTTTGCAACTCTCCTTACTCGACCATTTCCGTCTTCAAATTGTTGTGCAGATGTTGCTTCAAAATTTGCACAATTTTTACCAGATACACCGTGAAGAAAAACAATTGGCTTTGTAGGCTTCTCTTTAATATTAACAAATTTCTCGGTGTAAATACTTTACCCAGAAGCCAAGCATTGTTGCTAATGAAATAATCATTGCTGTGATGACTGTTCTCATTTTTCTAGTTGCTTTTTATGTTGCCGTGTTATTCTAAAATTGGGCATAAAGTCTAGCATCTGATCCGAAAAGTAACCTAAATAGCTTTGCTGATTTTCAACTCGAAGCACAAAACGCTCTACACCATAAGACTTGATACGAAGTATCCCGATAGCTCGGGACTTCAATTAACCACTGAATCGTCAATTTCTTCTAGGTGCTTTTATAGACTGTCTTACATTTCATGCGAATTCGTGTCGGTTCATTTGTATTTATGAATTAGTGTTTCTTGCAACACACATCAAGCTTGGCAACAGTTTCTGCTGATGCTTTTTTGTCGTCAACGTCATAACCTGCGGCTAAAATTGCTTCTTTTATTTTGTCAGGCGATGTTTTTGCATCATTATAAACTACAGTAATGGTATTTGCTATTGGGTCAATGTCAACACTTTTAATTCCTTTGTTGTCATCACGAATTTTGTCGTTGATATTTGCTCCACAACTAGCGCATTTTAAGCAATGGTCACAATAGATTTGAGTTTTAATTACAATTGTCTGTTTTTCCCCTTTAGCAGAAAATGCCATTAACGAAAGAGTGCCAACGAGCAAAAGAAGTGTGATTATATGTTTCATTTTGTTGATTTATTAATGAAATTAAATTGAGCACTTTTTATTTTTTTGTTTGTTGAATAATTTGTTTCAAGTCCTCAGGTATTTGCATAGGTTTCAATGGAGGCACATTTGCACCGCCTGTATTTCCTGAGGGAATTTCACCCACAAAAGATTTTACTCCACCGAAAACAAGTCGAGGTAATTGCCCGATAACTTCGACCATATTTTTTGTCCGAACACCAAATACCAACATTTTGAAATGAACAAAAGTATGAGCCCAAGGATAAGGCTGTCCTAAGATATGAGCTCTTTCTAAGTGCCGCCAAGAAACTTGATAATGTTGTGATTTAAATTCAATATTCGCTTTGGTTAGTTCACTCTCATAGTAGGGAACAAGTTTTTCAGGCATTGTCGTATTTATTTTCATTGTGTTTATTCTGTCGTCAATTTCATGCAAGGTTTTATAATTTGCACGGTTGTAAAATGGTTGCCTTTAGCGGTCCGCGTGACAGCCGCTAGTTTGGGATTTTGGAAAACGGATGCCACAGATTAAACGAATATACCAAAAGAACCACTAAGTTTCAATTTACCCTAAAACCCAAATTGCAGCTGTCACGCTATTGCAGGTTTGGTTGTTTCTTCGCAAGTGCAGTTTCCGGTTGCCTTTGAAAATCAAAGATTTATTAAATTAGGGCAATAAATTGTATATTGTTAATAGCGTAAATCTGGTTGTTAGCCTCAATTGAAATGAGATACTTATTAATCGTTATGATTTTGCTTGCAGCTACTTCTTGCAAAAAGGAAGAGGTAGAGTCTCAAAGCAGCAGGACTTATATGGATGTTGAATTAAAAAACAGTTTTTCCTACACTCAAGGTTCTTACTGGGTTTATCAAGATCAGTCAATGAACGTGGATAGTGTTATACTTTCAAATTCGAAAACAGGATTCACTGGGACTTGTCCTGACAATGCTTGCACGCACTATGAATACATTGAATTGACATTTGAAAACGTCTCCAAGGGTTATGAATTCAATCATTATCTAATGCTGGATTTTGTGAGATACAATGGTGGTGGCAGCTTTGGCTCTGAAGGACAGCCAATCTATCTTCTAAACAGTAATCAAGGGAGTGCATTCAATGGACTTTTAGTTGGCGAAAAGTTTGATAGCCTAACCGTCTTGAACGAAGTGTACTACAATGTCGAAAAAATGACTGTCGTTGCAGATATGCAATTTCAGGACGAATTCGATTTTGACATAGATTTCTATTTCGTACCTACTATTGGAATAGTTAGAACGGTTATCCATGACACAACGAATGGAAGTATAACTTGGGATTTGAAAAACTATAGCATTCAATAAAAAAAGAGGCTAACACCCGATGTAGACTATACCCCCACAAAGCAGCACTTGAAACCAACTAATATACTTAATACGACAAGAGATAAAGAAGCATTTAAAAATATCTTTTCAAAGCAAAATAAATCATCAAAAAAGAACAGTTAAACACTGACATTTTTAGAATGCTCTTTGGGAACAAATCCCGCCAAGTATTTCTTAGATTAGCAAACACAACAACTAACCTATAACGTTCAGCGGCATTTGCGATGGTGGCGACAGCCTTGCACAAAGCTCCTTTGGAACACGAATTTTCAAATATAAACAAAACTCTCTTTTGGAAACCAAACCG
>JBBEBC010000130.1:0-14880 GCA_040882555.1 Bacteroidia bacterium | reverse complement strand
TTCCTTTTTCAAGAACGTCCTCATTATAAGCAAGCGGACTCTTGATATTCAAACCAGCTGCTTCGTAACCTTCATTGGTATTAGGGTAGGGGTAATTCTCATAGTAAGGAAGAGTTTCAGAATTATATCTTGGGATACTTCCTTTTACGGGCTTCCTTGAAGCCAAGCTATCAGCATAGATTGGACTAGTGCCATAAGCTTCAAGTGCAGGACCTCTGTACATGTCTGGCATGTATTCATATCCGGGACTAAGCGCATCTCTTTTGCAGGATGACATCACAACACTTCCAAAGGCTAAAGCTAAGCAAGTGAAGAGGATTGTATTTTTAGTTAATTTCATAAAGCAAGGCCTTATTACAGTTCTTGTTGATTGATTTCTACAGCTCCAGTTTCGCGAAGAGTCGACATAATTGAATCTTCTCCAATCTTGCCATTCTGAGCAGTTTGAATTTCCATGATGAATTTATCATCCGTGCTCCTTAGATCAGGATTATGCGGCTTTCTACCAGGATAAATTTTATTTACCAGTAAATAACTAAGCACCATACCATGAGCTGCACAGAACACTGTTAACTCAAAAGTTACAGGAATAAAAGCAGGCATATTATCGATCCAAAGGAAATTTGGCTTCCCGCCAATATTCATTGGCCAATCTGATATAAGCATGTACCAAGTCATCCATACTGCGAAGGAAGTTCCAAACAGGCCATAAAAGAAAGCTGCATTAGAAAGTCTCGTTGGCTTAATTCCAATAACTGGGTCTAGACCATGAATTGGGAAAGGAGAAAATACATCGTTTATTCTAACTCCTTTACTACGAAGAACCTTTGCACTAGATAATAGTACTTCTTCGTCCTCGAATACCCCGTAAATTATTTTTTTGCTCATAACGGATTAATGATGCGGTTGTTTTGGATTTTCACTGGTAGCCTTAAGAATAGTTTTCAATTCACTCAAGGCAATTACAGGGAATGTTCTTGCGAAAATGAGGAATAGAGTGAAGAAAATTCCAATTGTTCCAATGAAAATTCCGATGTCAATAAATGTAGGGTGGAACATCGTCCAACTTGATGGAAGATAATCTCTGTGGAGTGACGTAACGATAATCACAAATCTCTCAAACCACATTCCGATATTTACGAAAATTGAAATGATGAAAGTTGCAATTAGACTTTTTCTAATCTTCTTAAACCAGAAAAGCTGAGGTGTAATAACGTTACATGTCATCATTGACCAGTAAGACCACCAATAAGGACCTGTTGCTCTATTTAGAAAGGCATATTGTTCATATTCAACACCTGAATACCACGATACAAAAAGCTCTGTTAGATAAGCTACACCTACGATTGATCCCGTAAGGATGATTACCTTATTCATATTCTCAATATGAGAAATTGTAATATAGTCTTCAAGACCTAGTACTTTTCTCATAATGATGAGCAGTGTTAGTACCATCGCGAAACCGGAGAAAATCGCACCAGCAACGAAATAAGGAGGGAAGATCGTGGTATGCCAACCCGGAATAACGGATGTTGCAAAGTCCATTGATACAATTGTATGCACTGAAAGCACTAATGGGGTAGAAAGACCAGCAAGTACTAATGATACCTCCTCGAATCTTGACCATTGCTTTGCTGAACCGCTCCAACCAAAACTAAGGATGTTATAAATTTTGCGCATTCTTGGCTTCAACTGACGATCTCGTATTGTCGCGAAGTCAGGAATAAGTCCTGTATACCAAAATACAAGAGAAACGGTGAAGTAAGTCGAAATTGCAAAAACGTCCCAAAGAAGAGGAGAGTTAAAGTTAACCCACAAAGAACCAAATTGATTTGGAAGAGGAAGAACCCAATAAGCAACCCAAACTCTACCCATGTGCATTACTGGGAAAAGAGCAGCACATATTACTGCAAAGATTGTCATTGCCTCAGCAGATCTATTGATAGACATTCTCCAGCGCTGACGAAAAAGTAAAAGAATAGCCGAAATAAGTGTTCCTGCGTGACCAATACCTACCCACCATACGAAGTTTGTAATATCCCAGGCCCATCCAACAGTTTTATTCAAACCCCAGACGCCGATACCTGTTCCAATGGTATAAGCAAAGCAACCGACTCCCCATAGTGCAAGAAGAGCCGAGATTGTAAATACAATTTTAAAGAGCCTGTTTGCCTTTCCTTCGACAGGTCTGGAGATATCCTCCGAAATCTGATGATAGGATTTCTTGCCAAGAATTAGCGGCTGCCTTACTGTAACTGTTGAATTTTGTTCCATAGCTTTATTTCTGCTAAGCTTTTTTATTAAGCCTCAGTGGCGTTTTTGTTACGGACTTTTGTTAAATAGAATACTGATGGTTGGGTACCAACTTCCTCAAGTAGTTGATACTTGCGCTCATTGTCCCATGCTTTGCGCACTTCTGATGACTCATCATTGAAATCTCCGAAAGTAATCGCATTTGTTGGGCAAGCTTGCTGACAAGCAGTCTTAATAGAACCATCTTTTGGCCGTTCTGAATTTTTCTTAGACTTCAATTTCCCTTCCTGAATTCTTTGAACACACATGGAACACTTCTCCATAACTCCTCTTGAACGAACAGTTACGTCAGGATTTAAGACCATTTTGCCTAGATCCTCGTACATGTTAAAGTCAAATTCAGCATTCTCATTATATCTGAACCAGTTGAAGCGACGTACTTTATACGGACAGTTGTTTGCACAGTAACGAGTACCGATACATCTGTTATAAGTCATCTGGTTTATACCTTCAAGACTGTGAGTGGTTGCAAGCACTGGACAAACAGTTTCACAAGGAGCATGATTACAATGCTGACACATAACAGGTTGAAAAACTACTTCCACTTCATCAGAGGATGGAACTTCCATTTTAAGGAACTTATCAATAGCTCCAATTCCTTCTGCTTCAGCCTTTTCTTCATTCATATCTGATGAGTAATAGCGATCTATTCTCATCCAATGCATTTCTCTACTTCTTCTTACTTCATCTTTACCAACAACAGGAACATTGTTTTCAGAATTACAGCTTATAACGCATGCTCCACATCCGATGCATGAATTTAAGTCAATAGACATATTCCAGAAGTGATTCTTGTTCTCAAAAGAATCCCAAAGATTTAACTCTTTCGCACTTGCTTTTCCATCTTTACCGATATTCTTCAGGTTAGTGGCATACAAGATGTCTTCGTTTCCTGCTTTTGCATCTTTTTTATACTCAGATAATGTAGTTTCCTTCACAATCTGACGACCCATCATTGTGTGATGAGTTTGAGTTGCTGCAATGCTATATTTTCCTTTGCTTTCAGAAACGGTTACTCCAGAAACATTATAATTGAAATAACCATCCTTGAATTGAATAAATCCGGCTGCATTTGCTCCAACACCATTTGCAGTTTTTCCTGCAGCCGTTCTTCCATATCCTAATGAAATGGCTATTACACCTTTAGGTAAACCAGGTTGACCAAGCACAGGAAGAGTTACTGAATGTCCTCCAAGACTTACTTCTACCGTATCAGATTTTTGTTCTTGACCGAGAATAGTATTGAACCCTTTCTCTTTCATTTCGTCAAGATTCATCATGACATAATTGTCCCAAGTCACTTTTGAAACAGGATCAGGAAGTTCTTGAAGCCAAGGATTATTTGCTTGACTTCCATCACCTAGACCTGTTTTGCTGTAAATTACCAATTCTACGCCTGAAGCTTTCGCTGCAGTAGCAGAAATAGAAGCGGCGCTTGAACCTAAATCTATTGCAGGAGCTAGAGCATCTTGAATTGCAGATTGGTCCGTGTTAGCAATAGTTACTATTCCGTCATGCAGAGACTTTCTCCAGAATTCACTGAAAGCAGTTAACCCAGATGTAGATGGATAAACTGTCGATTCCCAGATTTTAGCTATATAATCATGAGCATCTATGGTGTTACCTGCCCATTTCAAAAGACTTTCTAAAGCCTGTCTTGTCTTGAAAATTGGTTGAATTGTAGGTTGACCAAGAGTATAGTGACCTGTTCTAGGATTTGAGTCCGTCCAAGCTTCAAGGTAGTGGTGATCAGGAGTGATAATTGAACAAGCCGAAGCTGTTTCATCAGCTCTATCTGAAAAGGATATTGAATATCCCACCTTCGAAAGTGCTGCTTTAAATTTTTCTCCTGAAGGAAGTGAATAAACTGGGTTGCACCCGTGGATGATTAAAGCTCCGACTGATCCACTATTCATTTCCTCAATTAGCGACATTACATCCGCTTCATTACCTTGGCGTGTGTTATCAACTACGTCTATATTGATAGTGTTATTATAAGCACCTAAGTATTGATTAAGCGCGATAACAATCTTTTGAACTTCAACATCATTAGATCCGCAAACTACAAGAGCTTTACCCATTTGAGCTTTGAGCTCTTTGGCTATTTCTCCGATTGCAGCATCTTTATTATCTAAACTTTTTGATTGAAGTGAACTTCCTGTTACTTTATTATAAAGTTGAACGATTGCAGAGCCTAATTGAGAAGGCTTAAGTGCAATACGCTTATCTGCGTTAGAACCAGTAACCGATAATGCTGATTCAATTTGAACATGCTTAGACATGTTCTTCTTCTCGGCACTTAATTTTCTATTCTGAGCATATTGACGGGCATGCTCGATTGGACTAAGCCAATTTGCAAGGAAGTCACAATTTATTCCAACTATGTAATCAGCTTTCTCAAACGAGTAAGTAGGAATAACAGCTTTCCCGAAACTTGCCAAGTTTGCATCAGCCATTGCTTTGAAAGAGATGCTGTCGTAGGTAGTTACCTTGGTGTTTGGATAAGCAAGAGCAAATTCTCCAAAAGCAGATTTTATAGAAGGAGATATTACTGAAGAAGTAAGTACTCTAATAGATTTGCCAGAAGAATTAGATGCAATAAGTTTTTCAATAATTTCTTTGTCAGCAGCTTCCCAAGTAATTTCTGCCCCACCTTTCATTGGTCCTGCAATTCTTGCAGAATCATAAAGAGAAAGAACTGATGCTTGAACTCTTGCATGAGAACCTCCTTTGGTAATCATACACAATTCATTTCCATCTACTTTGATAGGTCTTCCTTCGCGAGTTTTAACTAAAACACTCGAGAAATCTTGACCGTCCCAATGGGTTGAAGCATAATAATTTGCTACACCGGGAGTAATTTCTTCGGGTTTGTTTAGATATGGAATAGCCTTCCTAACAGGAGTTTCGCATGCAGCAAGTGAAGCTGCTGTAACGCTAAAACCTAGGAACTTTAAAAAATCTCTTCTATTTGTGCTGGTGTCGATAAGGTTTTCATCTCCTAAAAACTTATCAACTGGAAGCTCCTCTGCAAATTCATTTTGCTGAAGTTTCAAGAATTCAGGAGTTTCCTGCAATTCTTCTATTCCTTTCCAGTATTTCTTAGTAGTACTCATACTTCGTTAATCCTTGTTATGATTGAAATGTTGAGATCAATAATGGCATTTAGAACATTCAAGACCACCGATTTTTTCTACAGTGAACACATCACCTTTTTTGTAATCTGGGTCTTCCATGAATTGTTTATGCAAATCTTCGTAGTAATCGTTTCCTTCGAATTTTACAGCTGTTTCGCGGTGACAATTAATACACCATCCCATTGTTAATGGTGAGTATTGTTGAACAACAGCCATAGAATCAACAGGACCATGGCATTCTGTACATTCAATTTTACCAACCTTAACATGCTGACTGTGGTTGAAATATACGTGATCAGGAAGATTGTGAACTCTTACCCATTGAATAGGTTTAGGGTTTTCGCCGTACTGTCTTGTTTCTGGATTATAATCCAAGGCAGCATAAATTTTTGATATTTCTTCAGTTCCATAAGTAGGACCTTGTTGTATGTAAGCGTGGCAATTCATACAAACATTAGCTGAAGGAATATTAGCATGCTTAGATTTTTCAACACCACTGTGACAGTATACACATGCAATTTGGTTTTGACCAGCATGCAGTTCGTGTGAAAATTTAATAGGTTGCTCAGGTTGGTAACCTTGATACACTCCAACACCCATTAAACCATCCCATCCGATATTAAGTACCCAAGTGATGAGCAATAAACTAACGATAGCTACAATTTTTTTGTTTTGAGAAGCCCAAAACTTAAAACGGTCAACCGGACTTCTTACTGGCTTCGGCTCTACAATGATTCCACTCTTTTCGTTAACAAGAACTTCTAAAGAAGATTTTACTGAGCTCAAAACAGAAATCAAAATAATGAGCAGTATAGCTATACCCATTAATACCAGGAAGTAGGTATCTGAATCTGTCTCTGCGCCACCACTGGTAGCAGCTCCTCCAGCAGCAACGTCTGTTCCTGTAGCAGCAACTGGAGCGTCTCCTCCTTTGTTTGACCAATCAACAATGGCAATGATTTCTTCATTGCTAAGAGCAAAAGCTGGCATGATGCTCTTGCCATATTCTTCATATAGCTTATTAGCATATGAATCACCAGTTTTCAGAAATTCTTGCGAATTCTTAATCCAAGCTATAAGTTTTGCTTCGTCAGGCCATCTATCACGAACGCCTTGAAGACCTGGACCTATTAGTTTTTGATTTGTAGGCTTGTGACATGACGCACAGTTCCCTTTAAATAACTTAGCTCCATCTTGTGAAAATCCTTCGCTTGGAGCGAAGAATACCATGAATAACATGGTCAGAAGCAGTGAGATACGAGAATTAAATTGATGCATAGACCTTTAATTGTGTTAAACCCTATATCTGTTTTAACGGCTGCAAATTTAACTGTTAAGCATTTCCAACGCTTGTTTTTTTTAACTAGTTTTTAATTTAGACCGATTCTAAATAACAAATCCTGCTTTTCTATTGTTTAAGGCACTTTTAAGCTATTGAATTATTGTCTTTATCAGCCTCAATACAAGTTCATTAGGCAGTTAGGAGGGATGTTCCGCCTTTATTGAATATCTGATCTATGAGTATTTTTAAAATGTAAAATATGTCCATTTTTATAGTTTTACATTCAGAGTAGGTCTTACTTTTGTCATCAAGTTTAACCAATGTGATATGAGGATTCTTCCAATTTTGATATTATCTCTTTGTTTTATTTCACTGAGAGCTCAAGTAGATACCGGTTTGAATTCCAAAACTATTAACGATTCATCTTTAAATGTTTTAAAGGGAAATGTAAATTGGCAACTACCTAATGGGATGATTTCCCTTCTTGAGTTGTATAAAAAGGAAAATTTCAAAGAGCCAGGGCTAGATGGCTATAGAATACAAGTTTTCTCAGATGGAGGGAATAATGCCAAAGAAAGGGCACAAAATTTAGTAAATGATATTGAAGGAAGTCATCCTCATATTCCTGTTTATCTATCCTATCAGCAGCCCAATTTCAAGGTTAGATGCGGTAATTATAGAACTAAAGCAGAAGCCCGGAAAAATCAGGCAATAATCTGCAAGACCTATCCGGGCTGTTTTATCGTTCAGGATCATATCCTGATTTCTAATCCTTAGTTAAAGTTTTCTTTTTATTTCAACGTTTTCATATCCTTCAATGATGTCTCCAACTTTGATATCATTGAAATTATGAATGTTTAGGCCACATTCATATCCTGTTGCAACTTCCTTAACATCATCTTTGAAACGTTTTAGAGAGCCCAAATCACCAGAGTAAACCACAATACCATCTCGGATAAGCCTGATTTTAGTGTTTCTGGTAATCTTTCCGTCAAGGACATAACATCCAGCTACAGTACCAACTTTCGTGATTTTGAATACATCTCTAACTTCAACATTACAAATAACTTTCTCCTCAAACTCAGGAGCAAGCATTCCTTCCATGGCAGCTTTAATCTCTTCAATTGCTTTGTAGATGATTGAGTAGAATCTCATGTCGATTTGCTCATTTTCTGCAAGTTTTCTAGCAGAAGCTGATGGTCTTACCTGGAATCCAACAATAATTGCATTGGAAGCAGATGCAAGTAAAACATCGCTTTCAGTTACTTGACCTACTGATTTATGAATAATGTTGACTTGAATCTTTTCAGTTGAAAGTTTCAATAACGAATCAGAAAGTGCTTCTACCGAACCGTCCACGTCACCTTTAACGATAATGTTAAGTTCCTTAAAGTCTCCAATTGCTATCCTTCTTCCAATTTCATCGAGCGTGATATGCTTTTGAGTTCTTATACCTTGCTCACGCTGCAGTTGCTGACGTTTATTAGCGATATCCCTTGCTTCTCTTTCATCTGTCATGACATTAAACCTATCACCTGATGAAGGGGCTCCGCTCAACCCAAGAATCTGGGCCGACATAGAAGGGCCCGCTTCCTTAATAGGTGCTCCTCTTTCGTTGAATAAAGCTTTTACTTTACCACTATGAGTTCCCACTAAGACAACATCACCAACTTTAAGAGTTCCTGCTAAAACGATGAGAGTTGTAACATAGCCTCTTCCTTTATCTAGTTCAGATTCAATGACTGAACCGCTTGCTCTTTTTTCAGGGTTCGCCTTTAAATCTAAGAGTTCAGCTTCAAGAAGAACCTTTTCTAGTAGTTTATCAATGTCGGTTCCTTTTTTGGCAGAAATTTCCTGAACCTGATATTTACCACCCCAATCTTCAACTAAGATATTCATAGCAGAAAGCTGCTCTTTGATCTTCTCAGGATTTGATCCTGGTTTATCAATCTTATTAATGGCAAATACAATTGGAATTTGAGCAGCCTGAGCGTGGTTAATCGCTTCTATTGTTTGAGGCATCACACTATCATCAGCAGCAACAACAATGATTGCTACATCTGTTACTTGTGCTCCCCTTGCTCTCATCGCAGTAAAGGCTTCGTGACCAGGAGTATCAAGGAAAGTTATGCGCTTCCCATTTTCCATAGTAACGTTATATGCTCCAATGTGCTGAGTAATACCACCGGCTTCTCCCGCTATAACATTTGCATTCCTGACATAATCTAGTAATGATGTTTTACCATGATCAACGTGGCCCATAACGGTGACGATAGGCGGTCTAGGCTCGAGATTTTCGTCTGTATCTTCATCTTCCTTAATCGCTTCCTGCACTTCTGCTGATACAAATTCAACCTTGTAACCAAATTCATCAGCAACAAATGTTAGAGTTTCTGCATCAAGGCGTTGATTAATAGAAACAAAAAGACCAAGAGACATACAAGTCGAAATGATCTCGTTAACTGGTAAGTTCATCATCCTTGCCAATTCATTGGCAGAAACGAATTCTGTTACCTTGATTATTTTGTCTTCGCCTTCCATTGCAGCTTCTTCTTGAGCCGCTCTGTAGTCTTCTCTTCTTTGTTTTTTGTATTTAGCCGATTTTGATTTTTGCTTGCCTTGACTTAATCGAGCAAGTGTTTCTTTAATCTGCTTTTGTACATCCTCCTCAGTTAATTGAGGTTTAGCTGGTGTAACTGGTCTATTGTTTCCGCCTCTTGGTTTATTTTCTCTTGGCTGATTTTGATTTGTATTCTGATTTCCACCACCTCCGCCAGGAGAATCAATTCTTTTTCTCTTTTTCTTTCTATCGTTAGAGCCTAAACCTGTTCCTGATGAGGAGGCGATTGGTTTTTTCGGTGGAGGGGGGGCTAATTCTATTTTTCCTAGAATTTTTACGCCTTCCAATTTATCTCTTTTCGCTCTGAATAATTCTTCTTCCTTAGGCGCCACAGGAGTTTCACCTTCTGCTTTCGATAAATCTTCAGATTTAGGTTGTTCAACTGTCTTTTCTGAAGTTTGAGTTTCTGCCTTTGGAGTCTCTTTGGAATAATCTTCCTTTGGAGTAATTTCCTGGGCTTCAACTGTATTCTTTTTACCTGTATCAGAGCTTGTTTTCTTATCTTTTGGTTGCTCTTTTTTTGTTTTGGAAGGCTTTTTAAAAGCATCCAAATCAATTTTACCGACAACTTTAACTTTTGAGTCAGAAACTTTTTCAGGAGTTTCTTCCACCTCTGGAGCTATTTCCGGTTCAGTTGGCTGTTGAGCTTCTACCACTGGAGCAACTTCCTCAGGAATTACCTGTTTTTCCGGCTCTGGCTCTGGTTCTGGCTCGGGTTTTATTTCTGGCACAGGAACTTTAACTTCTTCAATTGGAGGAGGCACTGACGCATTAACTGATCCTAAACCTTTTATAAGAATCTCCTCAGGCTCCTGCTCATGATCTTCCGCTCTGCCAACAGGCTGAGATTCATCAAGAGTAATAGTTTCCCGCTTTAATCTATTTAGAATTATCTTTTTTGATTCTTCCTTAACAGTTTTTTCATCTCCAAACTCATTAAGCAGGATATCATACATTTCATCCGATATTTTGGAATTGCGGCTTATATCCTCAAATCCCTTATCGGTTAAAAAGTCAATCACTGTTTGCACCCCAACATTGAGCTCGGTAGCGACTTTACTTATTCTTTTATTTTGTGTTGATTCAGACATTCAACTGGATTATATTATTTTAAGTGAATCATAAGCAAATTATTCAAATTCTGCTCTTAAAATCCTCACTACCTCTTTAATTGTTTCTTCTTCCAAATCAGTTCTTTTTACAAGATCATCAACAGGAAGCTCTAATACACTTTTTGCAGTATCGCAACCAACGCTTTTTAATTCATCCAGAATCCAGCTATCGATTTCATCAGCAAATTCATCAAGATCGACATCCTCACTATCCATTTCTGAATCGCGATAAACATCAATTTCATATCCAGTTAGCTTACTAGCTAAACGGATATTTAATCCGCCTTTACCGATAGCCAGGGAAACCTGATCAGGTTTAAGGAATACATCGGCTCTCATTTTTTCTTCATTAAGTTTAACTGAAGAAATCTTTGCAGGGCTGAGTGCTCTTGTGATGTAAAGTGCTGTGTTGTTCGTATAATTGATAACATCAATATTCTCATTGCGCAGTTCTCTAACTATACCATGTATTCTGGAACCTTTCATCCCAACACAGGCTCCAACAGGATCAATTCTATCGTCGTAACTCTCAACAGCAACTTTTGCTCTAACTCCTGGTTCGCGAACAACCTTTTTAATGGTAATTAAGCCATCAAACACCTCTGGAACTTCCTGCTCAAATAGTTTTTCTAAAAAAACAGGCGATGATCTTGATAGAACAATCTGAGGAGAACTGTTTTTCATATCTACTCTCAAAACAACAGCTCTTGTGTTTTCCCCTTTTTTGAAGAAGTCGGTTGGAATTTGTTCCTGCTTTGGAATAATTAGTTCGTTGCCTTCTTCATCTAAGATTAAAACTTCTTTTTTCCAAACCTGATAAATCTCTCCAGTAACAATTTCGCCAACTCTATCCTTGTACTTTCTGTAAACTCCATCCTTCTCAAGTTCAGAGATTCTGGCAACAAGATTTTGTCTAAACGCAAGAACTGCTCTGCGACCAAAGTCATTTAATTTAACTTCTGAAGATACTTCTTCGCCAACTTCAAAGTCAGGTTCTATTTTAATCGCCTCAGAATAAGCTATTTGACTGTTCGAGTCTTCCACTTCCGCATCATTAACAATTTCTCGGTTATGGAAAATTTCAAGGTCGCCCTTATCGATATTGATAATGATGTCAAAATTATCATCCGAACCGTACTTCTTAATGATCATGTTGCGGAACACATCTTCAAGGATTCCCATCATGGTTACCCTGTCGATGTTCTTGAATTCTTTGAATTCTGCAAACGATTCTATAAGTGCTGCGTGTTCCATTTTATTTAATTCATGATTAAAAGATAATTATCAATCTGGTTTCTTTAATATCATTTAGAGAAATTCGAATTGACTCATTATCTATATGTGAAGTTTGTTTTATTTTTTTTTTACCTGCTTTTTTTTCTGGAAGAACTTCAATTTCGCTTTCCGTATTACCTATTAATTCTCCTGAAACTTTGCTTCCATCATTCATCAATACATCAACAGTTTTCCCAACATACTTCCTGTATTGACGAATACTTTTGAAAGGTTGATCTATTCCGGGTGAAGAAACCTCAAGTTCAAAATCTTCAGTTTCTCTGTCAAGGTTTGATTCAATATGCTTACTTAATGCGATACAGTCCTGAATGGAAACATGTTCATCATTTTCAATAAAAACACGAATCTTATTGGAGCTGCTTACCAATACGTCGATTAAATAATTCTCAGACTCTTTTAAAAAGTCTTCAGCAAGTGTTTTTACGGTATTCTTCTGAATCATACTTCCAAAACGGAGACTAATAAAAAAAGGGACACTGTCCCCTTATCTTTCTTAGCCGGTGCAAAAGTAAAATAAGTTTTCCATTTGCCAAATAGTAAAATTCAGCTAATTTCTATAATGGTATCTCAATTTGATTTTCATGTTAATTTTTCAGCTTGAATTCGATAAGCGATATCAAGCTTTTTTTGTCTCCTTTGTTTGAAACCCAATTTTGGTATATTTGCCCTCATTCAAAATTTTCATAATCAAATTTTATAACTCTTTAATTCTTAAAATCGCTTTTAAAAATGAGCAATAAGCAGAAATCTGAAGGCAGTGGTATCGGAGCGTTTTTCGCTGCAACGGTAATCCTCTCATCTATCCTAGTATGTGTTTTGGTATACATGTTTATAATGGGAAATCCGTCCAATTTTGAAGGTGGCGATCCTATTTTGGGACATCCTTTACCAGGTAATACCTTAGGTATTGTATATAAGGGCGGTTTCATCGTACCTATATTAATGTCAATTGTTGTAATAATCATGGCTTTTTCTGTAGAGAGATATATGACAATCTCTAAGGCAAAAGGCAAAGGAAAAATCAACGTATTTATTAGAAATCTTCAGAACATGATTTCTAATAATCAAATTGAAGCTGCTGCAAAAGAGTGCGACAAGCAACAAGGTTCTTTAGCAAATGTTATGAAAGCTGGTCTTGAAAAATACAGCCAGTTACAAAATGATGCTACCAAGGATAAAGAACAGAAAGTGATTGCAATGCAAAAGGAAATCGAGGAAGCAACCTCTCTGGAATTACCTATGCTTTCTAAAAATCTTATCATTATTTCTACCATGGCTTCAATTTCAACCTTAGTAGGTTTGATTGGAACAGTATTAGGAATGATTAAGGCATTCTCGGCGCTTGCACAAGCAGGAGCTCCTGATGCTGTAGCCCTTGCAAATGGTATTTCTGAAGCCCTAATAAATACAGCATTAGGTATTACAGGATCAACAATTGCCATTATAATGTACAATTACTTCACAACTCAGATTGATCAATTAACTTATAAAATTGATGAATCTGGATATAGTTTAGTATCAACATTTGAGTCTCAGACTAAATAATTAAATCAACCGATAGGTTATGCCAAAAATAAAAATGCCGAAAAACAGTCCTTCTATCGACATGACGCCGATGGTGGATCTGGCCTTTCTGCTGGTAACCTTTTTCATGTTGATTTCTCAATTCAGGGCCGAAGAAGCTGCTGTCATTGATATGCCTTCTTCAGTTTCAGATCTTAAAATTCCTGATAAGGATATCATGATGATTCTTGTTGACAAGGAAGATCATGTGTTCTTTACTATCACAGGTCAGGATACCAGAAGAACTGTTCTTGAAAGTATGGGAGAAAAATATGGAGTTGCTTTTGAAGAAGATCAGATTACTGAATTCTCCAACATGGCTTCATTTGGTGTTCCAATGAAAGAGATGAAAGAATACTTGAGTGCTGGCAGCACTGAAAGGAAAAAGTTGCAAGAGAAATCGGCCGGTATCCCGATTGATTCGCTTTCTTGTGAGTTATGCGATTGGGTTTTCTACGGAAGAATTAATGCACCTCGTTTCAGGGTTGCTATAAAAGGCGATCAGGTAAGTGGGTATCCAACAATTAGAAGAGTAATGGATATTCTTCAGGATAAGAAGGTGAATAAATTCAACCTCATAACAAATATGGAATCCGGCCCAGCCGAATAAACTAATTGAACCTTTTTATTCGTTCTACATAAAGGACCAAAAACCGAGAAATTATGGCAGATTTAAATACCGGCGAAGAAGGCGGGGGTAAAAAGAAGCATGGTAAACAACGTGCGAAGAAGTCCTCTACCCGAATCGATATGACACCAATGGTGGACCTTGGATTCCTCCTACTTACGTTCTTCATTTTAACTACGACCTTCAATAAACCGCAGGCAATGGAAATAAATATGCCAGTGAAAGATGATGAGTTAAAAGATGAGGATAAGAACAAGGTACCCGCAGAACATACATTGAATATTATTCTCACTGACAATAACATTGTTTATTGGTATTTCGGAGTTGCTGATCCAAATAAACCTCTTCCAAGTCTTACTAAAACAAATTATACTCAGGATGGAATCAGAAAGCTTCTGATAAAAGAGAATAATAAAAGGCATAACATGTATAGTCAGATTGAAGCGTGGAAAAAAGATGTTTCTACAGGCAAAATGGAAGATTCTGATTATAAAGAAAAGCTTAAAGCGTTTAGAGAATCTAATAAAATGTCAAGTTTGATCGTGCTTTTAAAACCTGATAAAGAGTCCAATTACAAAAACGTAGTAGATGCTTTAGATGAAATGGCAATATGTAATGTTGGTAGTTACGCTCTATTAGAAACCAACGATATTGAAAACCAGATGGTTGCAAATGCAAACACATTTTAATTAATCTAACAAACGACAACATGGCAAATCAATTGACAGTCAAGCCGTTTGACGATATAGTTTTTGAAAAACGGAATCAAGCTTATGGAGCATTTGAGCTTCGTAAGCGGTATAATAAGCATATGAATACGGCATTTTTTATTGCCATTTCGGTGTTCTTATTAGGGGTTAGTATCCCCGCAATTATGGATTATTTAGAGGAATTGGCACCAATAGAATCTGCGACTAATGTCGAATTAA
>JBBEBC010000129.1:7293-14890 GCA_040882555.1 Bacteroidia bacterium | reverse complement strand
TTATATCTATATTTCTAATTGAATGTATAAACGGTTTCTATTCACTACAATATTATTATTTAGTATTTCTAGTGGTTTTTCGCAAATTGGAAATTTCATGAGTGCCGCAGGAGCTGGTGGTATTGATGAGTGTAATGATATTGTAACTGCCAATAATAGAGTATTCTCTACAGGTTATTATACCGAAGAATGCTATTTTGGCATTAACCTAATGGATCATTTTGGCTTTGATGAAGGTTATGTTGCATGTCAGGATAATAGTGGTAATTATTTGTGGGCATTAGGTTTCAATGGCCCTCTTTCTGACCGAGGAATGGTCATCGCCAGAAGCAATGATGGTTTTATATACGTAGCGGGAATTTTTCAGGAGCTGCTGTCTTTAGCGAATCTCCAAACTTCATCTGTGAATGGATCTCAAGATATTTTTGTTGCTAAGATCGACAATAATGGGAATGCCATTTGGCTAAACAGCTATGGAGGTGAAGGCGTGGAAACAATTTCAGGAATTGGCTGTACTCCCGACAATAAAATTTGGATCTCAGGTCAGTTTTTTGGAGAAACTGAATTTGGGTCCTTCATAACAGGCTCAAGCTCAAATTTACTCAATCAGGAAAACATAATCGGCTTAGATGCTTTTTTGGTTAAACTAAATAATAACGGGTTAGTTGTTGATGGTATTAAAATTAGTTCGCCTGAAAATGATAGACTTACCAACCTAGCGGTTGATCAAGCAGGAAATGCATTCCTTGCTGTTCAAGGTATTCAAACATTAACTGTAAACAACTCTCTTATCGATTTGGGTAGTCAAACAAGTTGGGCTCTTTTGAAAATTGCACCAGCTATGAATCTGCTTTGGTCAAAAAGAATTTCATCAGCAGTCATAGATCTAAAATCTGTTGATGTGAGATCTAATCAAGTAGCGTTTGCGGGTGAATTTTCTGCACCTGTTTCTTTTCCTGGTGATACCTCTGGCTACCCAACTCTAAACCCGGTTAACACAAATAATATTTTTGGAGTTTTTTGTCAAAATAGTACTGGGAATTATCTCGCCCATTTTCAAGAATCAAGTGGCAGCTTACTTTCTTTAGAGGACATAAGTTATAATTCCTTTGGAAATTTGTGGGTCACAGGGCGCTTCGGCTGCACCTTTGAAAGCATGAATAGCACCAATGAATCAGGCTTATTCAATAGTCTTGGTTATGACGATATTTATGTGGGATGCTACCAAACCAACGGCTCCAATGTTCGTATTTACAAACAACACCTTGGCGGTCATGGAATCGATGATGTAAATTGTATAGTTAGCAAAGGGCTCGTAAACCCTGTTCTTGGAGGATCTTTTGAAGACAAACTGTTTTTTCAAAAGTCGCCAACGTGGGATTTTGCGGGATCTAATCAACTAAACACAAATACCAACTTTTGCAATCAGCCTAATTATGGAGTTACTGGTGCAATTGAGAGTTATGGCAACAAAGATTGTTTTACTGCTAGCATAATAGATAATTCATTACCTGTTTTAGATATTTATGACCGCTCCGGGCAAGTGGGCTGCTTCAAGAATCAAGTAAGACCAAGTATTATCCCAAGCACTGATAGTTTATTTAGCTGCGATCCAATTGAATTAGATGTAGATACGAATCTTGCAGGTTTTTATAAAGAAGGATACAACGTTAGTTATTATATGCAAGGAAGTCCGGGATCTGTTAGTTCTGCTGATCAACCGGGTACGTATATAGTTCGTATATCAAGTTCTGACGGCTGCAGAGTATTGAGAGATTCTGTTTATCTTGATGTATATCCGAATAATGGTCCACCTGAAATTGGAGTAATTGGAGGAAATCTCATTCAGTCTGTAAATGATGGATGTAAAAATAAAATCTCTAAAATGCTGGGCGACACGCTATTGGCTTATGGAGAGAATTACCCCGGCGATTCCCTTACTTGGACTCTTTATCCTTGGGACAACTCAGGCTCGGTCGTACTAAGCACCAATGAAGATTCTGTTTATGTGATTGATGGTGGGATTTATATTTTTAAACGAATAACCCCTGAAGGATGCGTCTTTGAAAACTGTCTTGCAACCACAGTGTTTTCCACAGGCAATTGTATTGAAGGAATTTCCCCTCCAGAATTCAATTTTGAATATTTTGTTTTTGATCAACCCCTAGATACAATTACTGTCTGTAACGGAGAGTTAGTTGAATTTGTATTTGATGATAGTCTTAATTTCTACAACAATCAATTTCAAATTTTTTCTACAGCACAGTGGTCAATTGAAGGTCAAGGAGTTCTATTTCCAACAGTTGATGATAATGATGACCCTATTCCGCCCTATTCTTCTAATGAGCATTATAATTTTGCCCGATTTACTCAATCAACTATGATTTCTGTTAGCACTGTTGTGCTAAGGCCAATTTCTTATGTCGACACAATCTTCTACTTTCAAAAGAATATTTATGTTCAAATACGGGAGCCCGAAAATATCACGGTTGATTTCATTCCTGATGTAGGATATATCTGCCCTGGCGATACCATTAATGTTTCATTTACAGTTTCGCCTTGGGATGTGCCTTATGACGTACTCGTGAGAAATAATGTAGTTAATCCCGACTCGTTCGATTTTTCATTCTTTAGTCAATCGAGTATCACCATTCGAATGGATTCAACTTACATCAAGCAAAATTGTCTGGATCCAGGATTTTTTGATTACCCTATCAGATTTAAACCTACTCCTAAAATTACCATGATTCCTGCTAATGGGTTTAAATGCCCTGAAGAAGAAATCGCTTTAATACCTGAGCCCGGTACCGAACATATTTGGAATGGGCCAACATATGCTGAATATCCTGCGGATACATTGTATTCTCTTTATCCCGGGTTTTATTACTATCGCTTCAGAGATACTACTGACTGTCCGCTAGTTTCTAAAAAAGCACTTGTACGTAATATCAATGCTGTGCTTCCAGACAACATCATATCAGATACTATTTGTGGAAATGCCCCTGCAATCATAAAACTAGATAGTGACTCATTTATGGTTTGGACCTGGCAACCGCCTTTATCAGGCGGTGATACACTCAAGCCCATTTTTCAATCCGGTAATTACACAGTAACTTTTGAAATGTGTGCACTAACTGATACGTTTAATTTTGATGTATTAGCAGGACTTGGGTCAGCTCAGCTTCAATTCGATGGCCCCAGTGCCCTGTGTCCAGGAGACACAACCTATCTTAGCGCTAACCCAAATGCCTTTATTTACGATTGGTCTATTCCTTCTTTTGATGGAGAACAGTCCATTATGATAACACAAGGAGGCGTTATTTCAGTCACCGTGATAGATTCTCTGGACTGTAGCGCTTTTGCTCAAGTTAATGTGGTGATGAATCCGAACCCTCCTGAGCCAGAGTTCATACACTTGCCCGCCTGCCCTGGAATTCCAATTGAAGTAACTTCAGATAGCCCTGTTCAAATTCATTGGTCTACTGAAGAAGATGGCACCGAACTGGAGTTTAGTAACAGTATTACTGTAGACGTAACTCAAAACCTACAGCCTATTGGAGGCTATGCCGAAAATACCAGCACAGGATGCATAAGTGAATGGGTTGGAACATCATTGCTGCTTAATAGCATGTCGGTCTATCCTTCAATTCCCGAGTCATTTATTTTCTGTTCAGGAGATTCACTTACGTTAATCCCTGATGGTGCAGTAGGTATTTCTCAGGGCGTCTGGTCAGGACCAAATCAACTTAATCAAACTAGTTTTGATCTTGAATTCTTTGGAATTCAGTCGGACCAAGCTGGAACCTATACCTTTGAAGCAGTCATGGATTCAGGTTATTGCACCATCGAATTACCAATTTTCACAACATTAATCGAACGATTTCTTGATGAACCCATAATTTTTGAACCTGATTCGCTCTGCTCAGGACAAGAGATATCAATTAATACGCTTCAAACTAGTGACTATAACTATACGTGGACAGGGCCTCAATCTAGTGGCTCTGGACTTCAACATATTGTTTCACCTTCAAATACTGGCGATTCAGGTTATTATACTTTAACATCTCGAGATAGTAATTGCGTTCGATCTGATTCTGTTCTCGTATTTGTGTCAGCAATTCCACCTGATGTACCTTTGATTTCATCGGCTCTTAACATTTGTATTGGAGATACTTTATTTCTATACAACGCCGATTCACTTAATACATTTAACGCAAATATCTCTTGGTTTGGCCCTGATGTCTTGGAAACTTCCGGAGATAATATCGCTTTCATCCCAGGCTTCCAAGCTGATATGTTACCAAGCCTTGGACTTCAGTATGGCATCAACATGTGTCTTTCTTCTATAACCAACCCTACTCTTGAGATTCAGCCCTATCCAGTTTACGCTTTCTTGTTCCCTAATATAGAATTCTGCGAAGGCGATGTGTACAAAATTGAATCTCCTATTGAGGCATACTCCTACCAGTGGAGCACTGGTAGCTCAACTGCTTCAACCTTAGTGTATGAATCTGAGATTGTCTACCTCACCGTTTTTGATGAGTTCGGCTGCCATTATACCGACTCTATTATTGTTGATGCAATTACTTGTGATCTTGATGATACTCCAAATGCATTTAGTCCAAATGCCGATGGATACAATGATGTCTTGTCATTTAAAGTCGCAGGTGGACTCATTTACAAAGCCACCATTTTTGATAGATGGGGTAAGCTTATTCAAGAAATTTTGGGTGTAAATTATGATTGGGATGGAACCAATTATAAGGGCGAGAAAGTTGATGATGGCACCTATTTTTATATTCTTGATGTGAAGATGATAAATGGGGAAACGAAGCAATTACAAGGAACTGTGAATATCTTCAGGTAATATTTTTTCAACTGTTGCACCTTGAATTAAGCATTACAATCATTCCTGTAAAATTTCATTCGTCATAAACATACTTAAGGCAATCTTTAAGTCTATTTTAACGGTGCTTTTCCCTACTTTTGCGCCCCTGAAACTTAAGCTTATGTCTGATCGTCGTGTTCGTGTTCGTTTTGCTCCATCTCCAACAGGCTACCTGCATATTGGTGGGGTGAGAACTGCTCTTTACAATTATCTTTTTGCAAAAAAACACGGAGGCGATTTCCTAATCCGAATTGAAGATACCGACCAAAACAGATTTGTACCTGGTGCCGAAGATTACATCTTGGAAGCGCTAAATTGGCTGGGCATTGTCCCAGTAGAAGGACCTAAACATGGTGGCCCTCACGCGCCTTATCGCCAAAGCGAGAGAAAAGAAATGTATCGTGCTTATGCAGATCAGCTTATCGAAGCTGGTTATGCCTATTATGCATTCGATACAACGGAAGAACTTGATGAGATGCGTAAGCGACTCGAGGCTGCTAAGGTTGCTTCGCCTCAATACAATGCTATCACAAGGAATTCTATGGTAAATAGCATCACCTTGCCAGATGACGAAGTCAAGAGAAGACTGGAGGCTGGCGATCCATATGTTATAAGAATTAAATTACCTCGTCAGGAAGAGGTCCGCTTTCATGACATTATCCGCGGTTGGATTGTAGTTCATACTCAAAATATGGATGACAAAGTCCTATTTAAATCTGACGGAATGCCTACCTATCACTTGGCGAATGTGGTGGATGATTATCTAATGGAAATATCCCACGTTATTCGTGGAGAAGAATGGCTACCCTCTGCCCCATTGCATGTGCTTTTATACAGATACCTGGGCTGGGAAGAGAAAATGCCTGAATTTGCCCATCTTCCATTATTGCTGAAGCCTGATGGCAATGGAAAACTTAGCAAAAGAGATGGCGATCGTTTGGGCTTTCCGGTGGCACCATTGAATTGGCTAGATCCAAATACAGGAGAAACCACTTCTGGCTACCGTGAAAAAGGGTATTACCCTGGGGCGGTTCTGAATTTTCTCGCCATGCTCGGATGGAATCCTGGCACCACACAGGAAATTTTCAGTATGGCTGAACTTATTGAATCTTTTAGCTTAGAAAGAGTTAGTAAAGCTGGAGCGAAGTTCGATTTTGAAAAAGCTAAATGGTTCAATCATCAATACCTCATTCATAGAAGCGATGAAGAATTGGCCTCTCAATTTAAGCCTTTAGTTCTGGAGGCAGGCTTTTCAGCCGATGACAGATACATTCAATCCGTTGTTTCTCTTGTTAAGGAAAGAGCAAATTTTGTGATGGATTTCATGGAGCATGCTCGTTTCTTTTTTGAAGCTCCCACTTCGTGGGATGATGATACACTTAGAAAGAAGTGGAAAGCAGATTCTCAAGATCTGCTCGAAGGTTGGTCTGAAGCATTGAAAAATTGTGATTTCGAAAATGCTCAAGTTATTGAGGACGCCTCAAAAGCTTATATGGAATCTCGTGAAGCAGGAATTGGCAAAGTGCTTCAAGCTTTTAGGATACTACTTACTGGCTTATCGGCAGGGCCATCCATGTTTGAGATTTGCGCCCTTCTTGGAAAGGATGAAGTTATTTCACGCTTTGAAAAAGGACTAAATCATACCAAAGAGGCATTTGCTTAAACTCTTTTGCTAACTTAATGTTATATAATTATGAAAGGTAAAATTATCCTGCATGATTTAGAGTTTCATGCATTTCACGGAGTTTACCCGCAGGAAAAGGCAGATGGTCAAACCTTTATAGTAAATCTTGAATTAGTTTTCGATTCAGAAAAAGCAGCTTTATCTGATAATATTGAAGATACCCTAGATTATGTAAATGTGTGTCTTGCGATTAAAGAAGAAATGGAAATAAGCTCCAATCTACTTGAAAACGTTGCTCAACGCATCATTAATAGGCTTAAATTAACGTATAATCAAATAGAGGAAATAAGTATCACGCTTACAAAAAGGAATCCACCCATTGACATAAAAACAGGTGGAATATCAGTAGTAATTAAAGGCTGAAATATATCAAATGGGACTCTTTACAAATAGAAACAAGGTTCAAAAAACTTGTCCAAAATGCGGGCAAAAATTCTCTTGCGTTGTCAATGAAGGATGTTGGTGTGAGAATGTCTTTGTTTCAAAAGAGAAACTTGCAGAAATTAGAAGGAACTACATGGATTGTCTTTGCACGCAGTGTTTAAAATCCTTCTCATTTCATGAGAACTAAATCCTTCAAAAAAGAACTTGAAATTTTTCTATTGCACAATAGGCAATTGTTTGTACTTTTGTCGCCCTAATAAAGGTTTCGTGGCCGAGTGGCTAGGCAGAGGTCTGCAAAACCTCGTACAGCGGTTCGAATCCGCTCGAAACCTCCAAACACCTTAAAATCCTTTTCGCTTTGCGAAAAGGATTTTTTTATGACTACATACCGAGCTAAACTTGTTTGAGCGAGTTATGGAGGCATAAAAAAATAATCCAATTCCCAAGGAATTGGAGATTTGGAAGAGTTTGTAATTGCAGAGAAAGGTTAAAATCTAAAGCAAGCGACACTGAGCCTGTCGAAGTGGAGCGAGAATGCAGATATAAAAAAATCGACTAATTCCGAAGGAATTGGTGATTTGGAAGTGTTTGTAATTGCAGAGAAAGGTTAAAATCTAAAGCAAGCGACACTGAGCCTGTCG
>JBBEBC010000129.1:0-7193 GCA_040882555.1 Bacteroidia bacterium | reverse complement strand
GCAGATATAAAAAAATCGACTAATTCCGAAGGAATTGGTGATTTGGAAGTGTTTGAAACTCTCAAAACGGTGGTTCAGCGAAGGGCAACAAAATCTCCATTTGGCTTAGCGGGCGTAGCTAGCTACCATGTAGCGCGTAGCACGCGACCGCGAGTAAACCTAGAGCCAAGCCATGAGCTTGACGAACGGTAAATGTTGAATGACGCCTCGCGGGAAGCCCCAAAAAATCAAACTAAAGTTTTTAGAACAGAGCACAAACTCCGTATAATAACTCTTCTGTTTCGACGCACTCAGGATAGTAGTCGGGACCTCTTTGCCATTTCAACCTTAACCTCTTACGTTTCCTCCTTTTATCTCAACAATGTAACTTGTCCACTTTTTACAATATCGCGATTCGTCTTACTGCGCATCTCTAAACGATAAACATAAACTCCTTCGGGCATTGGTTCATTACTTTGTGTTAAACCATTCCAGCCTTGATTTATGTCCTCACTAAAGAAAATCTCTCCTCCCCAACGATCAAAAACTCTAAGGCTAAATTGCTTTATATCATTACCTACTACTAAAAATGCTTCATTATTTCCATCGTTATTCGGACTAAAGGCCGAAGGCACATAATATTCAGTACCATACTCAACTACAACAGAATGAGTAATTTGATCTGTACATCCTGCAGCATTTACAACTACTTGAGTAATTTCATACACTCCTTCCTCATCGAAAGAATAGGTACTTGTGAAGCCTAAAATTGTATCCCCTTCAATTATATAATAACTGAATTGAGCATTCTCGGCCAAGGAAATAAGTTCCATATCATCAGCCCCGATAAAGATTGTTTCTGGTTGAGTTCTGAAACCTGCTACTGGTTGTTCTAGAACTTGTACAGCACTAGTTTCAACTACCTCAGCACTACACCCAAATTGATTACTAACAACCATAGAAACAGTCATGTAACCACTTTCCAAATACGTGTGAATTGGCGCATTTGCATTAGAGCTTTCTCCATCACCAAAATTCCAGCTGTAAGAGTAATTTGATCCATCTCCCTCGGGAATCGGCATAAATGAACTTTCTAATGGAACGCAACCTTTAACTCCATCAATATCGAAAGTAGCCATCGGATGCGGATTCACTTGAACTGAATCAAAAAAGACATCACTCACACAACCATATTGACTTATTACTAAACTTATTATTTGCGCTCCTTCTACATCAAATTCAACATCCATCTGATGCTCTTCAGAAGGTGAATGTGTATAAGCGTGCGGACCAAGATTCCAGTTAAATGTAGCATCCTCAGTAAAGGCTCCATCATTTACAAAATCAAATGAATTACCTTCAAAGCATTGATCTTCAGGCACTACAAATGATGCTCTTGGCATTGGAGCAAGTGAAACAATGAGGGTATCAGAATTTAAACAGTATGAATCACTAACCTGAAGCTGATACTCAAATTCTTCAATATAATTATGGATTCCGCTTAAACTTAAATCGGGTGAAGCCACTGTATCTGAGCTCAAGCCTGCTGCTGGAAACCAAGTAAACGAATAACCTGCAACATTGAGGGCTTGAAGTGCAACTGTATCACTTGAACATAGCATAAAATCCTCACCTGCATTAGCAATTGGTAGTTCTCTGACAAATAGTGTTTCTGAATAAACTTCTGAACTGCAACCATTTTCAGTGACTTGAAGTGTTACCTCAACATTTCCGGGTTCATTCCAGAGCAAAGAAATTGGTCCTGCACCTGAGCCATCAATGACTTCTGCTGTTCCGAAATCCCAGTTAAAAGCTGCCGTTTGTGAAGCAGTTCCTGTATAAAGAACTTCAGCTTCAGAATAGCGACAAGCATAATCAGGCATATCAAAACTCGCCTGTGGTATATCATGAACCATCACTGTATGCATTACCGGAGTTGAAATACACATCGCATCAGCAATACTTAAAACAACAGTTTTTTGTCCTGGGTTTGTCCAAGCAAACAAAGGATTCGCATTATCAACAAAATCTTCAAAATCGGCATTATCGCTATCCCAACTAAACTGAGCATTAAGTGTCGTGATAGCAGAATAGGTTGCCTGAAGAGTATCTCCAACGCAAAGTTCTTCAACGATAGAAAAATCAGCTACTGGCACTGCAATCACATTTACCCAAAGTTCTGTGGTTGTGGTTGTAATTCCTGCAACAGTTACAGATAGTGTTATGGTTTTTACACCTTCGGTGGACCAATCCAATTGATAGGGACCTGAACCTGTTCCCGAAGCTATGTTTGCTCCATCAAAATCCCAGTTATACTGTGCTTGAGAAGTCCCAATACCGTCATAGGTAACAAATAAGGCTGTTCCTGCACAAATGGTATCCTGTGAAACAGAAAACTCTGAACCAGGCATTGGTAATACTACAATTTGCTCTGTAACAGGACCATCGACGCAAGCGCCTAAACTCATCTCAAGAGTTACATTATAAGTTCCTTCGGCCGAATAAGTTAGAATTAATTCATCTTCGGGACTTCCCGAAACAAGCGCTGCACCAGCATAATCCCACGAGGTAATAGTTCCTGTAGGAGCATTTCCTGTGAAAGTAGCAAATGCATTCTGGTCAGTAAATACTGTATCAGTTAAGGTAAATGTAGCTGTTGGCGAAGGCTCAAATGTAGCACTCACTACTTCCACATCCGAAGTGCAGCCATTATCAGTTATGTAAAGTCCTATTGGATACGTTCCATAACCAGGAAATACTGCTTGATAAGGACCTTGCTCGTTCCCACTATAATATATTAAAGCTTCAAAATCCCAAACATAAGTCGCTCCGAGACCAGCATTTCCAGTGTAAACAACATTCACAGTATCGCCCGCACAGGTATTTCCTACTATATCAAATGTGGCTGTAGGAATTGGATTAATGTTTACTTGATTTATCTCCAATTGCGAAGTGCATCCACCATAAGCAGTTTCAAGACTAATATTTTGCATGCCTGCGGCAGGATATTCAATTTCGAAAGGACCTTGTCCTGAGCCACTTATGATACTTCCAGCGTCGAAATCCCAATTAAATGAGGCTGTAGGGTCAGCACCTCCTGTATAGGTTACATTTATAATCTCGCCTTCACAGGCGGATGGAGTAGCTGTAAAAGTTGCAGATGGCGGTGATTGAACAAATAATTGAACGCTTTCAACTGAAGAAACACAGCCGTTTTCTGTTACCTGAAGCGTGATATTTTCAGATCCTTCGCTAGGAAAACTTACATCATACGTACTTCCAGAAACGGAAGTAATTAATGTTCCAGAGCCAAAATCCCAAGAATACGTTGCATTTCCGGTAGCATTTCCAGTATAAATAAATGTCGATTCCTGACCAGAGCATAATGCTGTTGGGCTAACAAATAATGCGGTAGGAATTTGATTAACAAGTACTTGTTGAGTCATAGCTGGTGAAGCAATTCCCATTTGGGTAACTACCAAACTAATATTTTTCACTCCCGGAGAATTCCAAGTAATTTCAAAAGGTCCAGAAGCACTACCTGAAACAATATTTCCTCCGTCAAAATCCCAGGCAAAAGTAGCACTCGCCAGAGTCGTTCCAGTGAAAGTAACTGTAGAAATTTCTGACTCACAAACTGGTGAATCGGCAGTAAATGTTGCTAAAGCATTTAATAGAACTTCTGTATTTGTACTTTGGGTTACCGGAGGACAAACGCCATTTGTAACCGAACAGGAAATAGTATAAATTCCTGCAACTGCCCATGAAACTTGATAAGGACCTGATCCAGAACCGGAGATGATGGTGGCACCATCGAAATCCCAAGTGTATGTTGCACCAACTGGTGTATCGCCCGAATATGTTATCGAAACAGGAGCATTCTCACCAGCAAAAGAAGGCGAAGAAATAGTAAATACAGGTGCTGATTCAATACTTACATTTTGAGTTGAAAGAGCCGATAAACATGTATTTTCATCAACCGTTAGGTTAATACTATAACTACCTGCAGACGGAAATAGAATTTCTAATGGCCCAGGACCTGATCCCGATACAAGAGTTCCTGAAGGGTAAGTCCAAGTGAAATTTGCTCCTGCGCCAGCATTTCCATTATAAGTGGCAACAACTAAATCACCTTCACAAACTGGATTACTTACCGTAAAGCTAGAAGTTGGAGGTGATACTATGTTTATTGAATGAGTGATAGCTGGCGCTGAACATGCCCCAGAAGAAGTGATAAGACTAACAGTTTTACTGCCGCTATTGGTATAGAATACGTTATGTGGCCCTGCTCCTACTGCCGTTGCAGGATTGGCATTTAGTCCAAAATTCCAAGCATAAGAAACAACCGGTTGTGTTGCTCCAATTAAGCTAACAGAAACAGTCCCATTTTCGCAAGCTGAACCAGGTAAGTTAAAATCCTGAGCCGTTACGGAAATAATATTAATGGAATTTGATGTTGTAGTTGAACTACATCCGCTTTGAATAACTTGAAGTGTTACACTTTTTGCACCTCCGGTGGAATAGCTTACTGAATGAGGTCCTTGACCCATGGCTGTTGCGGGACTCGCTCCAGAACCAAAGTTCCATGCATAAAGTGCCCCAACATTTGCATTTCCAGTATATGAAACTGATACGGGTGCGCCTAAACATGCATTAGCAGGAAGGCTAAATGAAGATGTTGGCGTTGGATTTACCACAACCGTTTGTGTACTTTGAGTGGATGTAAATCCTCCTTCGGTTACAGTTAAGGTTATTGTTTTTGATCCGGCGGTTGTCCAAGTGACATTATGTGGACCTTGTCCTGTTGCAGGAGTAGCAGTGCCACCGCCGAAATTCCAAGTATAACTTGCAGCCGGGCTCGCGTTACCAGAATAAGTAATTAAAGCATTGCTTCCAGCACAAACCGTTGGTGTAGCAGTAAAGGTTGATGTTGCTGCATTTACAATAGCTATTGAAGCTGTTGCCGTATTGGTACATCCATTTAATGTTGTACTTAAAGAGATCGTAGAAGTCCCGGTAGCTGAATAAGTAACAGAATGTGGTCCTGCGCCCGTTGCTGTTCCAGGACTAGCATTAGCGCCAAAATTCCAACTGTATGCGGCTCCAACTTGAGCTGGACCGCTTAGCCCGATGGAAACAGCAACGCCATTTCCAGTTATGCTTGGTGCAGTTATTACTGCGGGAGCTCCTGAATTAACAGTTACATTTTGAGTTACAACTGAAGAGCAGCCACCGTTTGTCATTGTTAATGAAACAGTAGAATTACCAGCATTTGCCCATGTTACGCTATGAGGTCCGATGCCAGTAGCCGTTGCAGGACTAGCTCCTGAACCAAAATTCCAAGAGTATGAAGCTCCGGCAGCTGGAGTTCCCGTAAATGTTACGATAGATGCATTTCCTGAACATACAGGAGTTGGAGCTGTAAACGAAGCAATAGGAGCTGCATTTACAGTTACAGTTTGAGAAACGACGGGCAAAGTACATCCACCACTGATCATGTTCAATGAAATAGTCTTAGATCCGGCACTTGACCAAGTAACTGAATGAGGTCCAATTCCTGTTGCTGTGGCAGGAGTAGCTCCAGTACCAAAGTTCCAATTGTAGGTATCGCCAGCAACTCCAGTTCCTGTATAGGTTATAATAGATGAACTTCCCTGACAGATCGGAGATGGCGCATTGAAACTAGCAGTTGGTCCCGATCTTACATCAATAACAAAAGAGGTTGATGCAGAACAGACTCCTGAAGTTACGGTTAATGAAATAGTTTGATTTCCTGCCGAAGCCCATGAAACCTGATATGGTCCTGCTCCCGAGCCGCTTGCAATTGTTCCAGAACCGAAGTTCCAGTTAAAGGTAGTACCACCTGTAAATGGACCAGTAGCCGAAATGCTCACTGTTGAGCCTAAACAAGCCGTAGCTGGTGCTGAAATAACAGCTGGTGGCGGACTAATTACAGAAATATTTACACTTGCAGGAGCAGAGGTACATCCTCCACTAACAACAGTAAGTGTAGCTGTTTTAACTCCAGCGCTGGAGTATGAAACTGCAGGAGGAGTAGCTAATGTGGAAGTTGCAGGTGTGGCTCCTGCTCCAAAATTCCAGTTATACGTTGTACCTGGAGCCATTGGACCGCCAACAATGGAATAATTCACATTGCTTCCTAAACAAACGTTTGAGCTGGAAGATGTAATTGAAACAGATGGCAAGGCATTAACCGTTATACTTTGTGAAACCGGTGCTGAAGTACAACCATTTTGAGAAACGGTTAAAGTAACATTCTTAGCTCCAGCTGTCGACCAGCTTACACCAAATGGTCCTTGAACATTTCCAGGTGCAGGAGTTCCGCCTCCAACATTCCAATTATAAGTTGCAGCAGGTGGTGCTGGTGCCGCTCCGTTATAAGATATGCTTGCATTTGCACTAATACAAACACTCGCTGGAAGAACGAAACTTGCTGTTGGTATTGAGTTCACATTCACCGTTTGGGTAGTAACTGGAGAGCTACAACCACCGGCTGAAACAGTGAGAGTAATATTTTTTGATCCGGCACTCGACCATGAAATTGTGTGAGGCCCTACGGTATTGGCTGTGGCTGGACTAGCACCAGCACCAAAATTCCAAGCGAAAGTCGCCCCAGGTGCTGCTGCACCCGTAAATGTTGCTGTACTGTTGCTGCCTACACAAACAGTAGTAGGACTTAAAGTAAAATTAGAGGTAGGTGCGTTGCTAACATTAATAGTATGAGTTGTTGTAGAAGAACAAGCTCCTGTTGTTAATGTGAGGCTAACAGTCTTAGTTCCTGTTGTGGACCAAGAAACATTGTGTGGACCAACAGTTGAAGCAGTTGCAGGACTAGCTCCAGCACCGAAATTCCAACTATATATTGAACCCGGAGGCGCAGAACCTGCAAAACTTACCGCTGCGCTATTTCCCATACAAACACTTGCAGGAAGATTAAATGCCGAATTAGGCGGCGCAACAACATTTATGCTTTGAGTCAATGAACCTGGAGCGCATAGACCTGAACCCGGCGTTACAGTTAAACTAACATTATAGGTTCCAGGCGTGTTCCATGAAGCAGATTGCGGCCCGAGTCCGTTTGCTGTTGAAGGAGTTCCACCGGTAAATGTCCAACTTCCTGTTCCAGTAACCCCTCCTGTATAAGCAAAATTAGCAGGCTGTCCGGCACAGACATTTGGAGGAACAGTAAAACT
>JBBEBC010000128.1:0-15123 GCA_040882555.1 Bacteroidia bacterium | reverse complement strand
TGATATTTTATATATTGCTAAAAACTAAATATTATGGCAAAAGCAGATAATTTAAACAAAGAAAAAAGCAAGCTTTTAAAGGCATTTCTTAAGTTCGAATTAAAGGGGTTAAAATCCTATTATAAATATATTGAAAAGGAATTTAACAATGCGGAAGGTGCAAAAAATAAAAAGAAATACGCAAACTACTTGAAAAAAGAGAAGAAAAGAGCATCTGAAAGAATGAATAAAATTGAAGGTAAATTGAAGTGAATTTAACCGTCTTAAAGAATTAAAATATTATGGAATTTACATTAAATGCCGAATTTGATGTTAGTCCCAAACAGCTATTTCAAGCTTGGTTAAGCTCAAAAGCTCATACTGAAATGACTGGCGGAAAGGCAAAAATAAATAATAAGCAAGGAGCAAGTTTTAGCGCTTGGGATGGTTACATAAAAGGTAAAAACCTAATTATTGAACCTTTTTCTAGAATAATTCAATCTTGGAGGACTAGCGATTTCGATGAGTCCGAAGAGGACTCTCAGGTCGAGCTTTTGCTTCTAGAAAAAGACTCGGGAACAAGACTAACATTGATTCACAAGAATCTAGGAGTTGATGGGGAAAAATATAAGTCCGGTTGGATTGATAACTATTTCAAGCCTATGCAGGATTATTTTGATGCATAAAGCAACTTGAACTAGTTGAAGACAAACCAATGTTTTCCTTCTATTAATTACCCTAATGATCGATATAATCCTTAGAAAGATAACCTTTAGGAATTTATTCTTAATTGATGCCTTTGGTGCATTATTTTCTTCCATATCCATAGGATTAATCATCCCTTTCTTTTTCGATGGAGTAGGATTACCTCACCTCATACTATCCTCACTGGCAATAGCAGCATTCATTTATAGTGGATACTCATTCTCTTGTTATTTATTTTTGAAAAATAATCTTAAGACTTACTTAAAGTATATTGCTTTTAGTAATTTGATTTACCTGCTAATTACTCTATTTGTAATAGTCTTTTATTATGCTCAAATCTCAGTAACAGGTTTAATTTACTTTATCCTTGAAGCTATAATTATTACAATTCTAGTTTCAATTGAATTAAAAATAATTTATTCGAAATAAATAAGCTTTAAACTGTTTTTAATTCTTTTTCCGGGTCATAAGCCAATACTGGACTCAACCAGCGCTCCATCTCTTCAAGCGACATATTTTTTCTTTTTGCATATTCTTCAACTTGGTCTTTCATAATTTTACCTAGTCCGAAGTATTTACTTTCAGGATGAGAAAAATACCATCCACTAACTGCTGCGGTTGGATACATTGCAAAACTTTCAGTCAATGTAATTCCTGTATTTTCAGTTGCATTTAAAAGAGAGAATAATAATTCTTTTTCAGTATGGTCGGGGCATGCTGGATACCCTGGTGCAGGACGGATGCCTTGATATTTTTCATAAATAAGTTGTGTATTATCAAGAGATTCATCTTTAGCATATCCCCAGAATTCATTTCTTACCCTCTGGTGGATACGTTCTGCAAATGCTTCTGCCAAACGGTCTGCGAGAGCCTTTAGAAGTATTGCATTATAATCATCGTAGTTAGCTTCAAATGCCGCTACATGCTTTTCGATACCGATTCCGGAAGTTACTGCAAAGCCTCCAATATAATCATTTAGCCCACTTTCCTTGGGTGCCACATAATCTGCTAAACAATAATTTGCCTGGCCTTTAGCTTTTTTATTCTGCTGCCTAAGTTGATGGACAAGTTCTTTTATCTCTTTTCTATCATCAGAATGATAAATTTCAATGTCATCGCCTGCGCTATTAGCTGGCCATAACCCAATAACTCCTGAAGCTTTAATCCACTTTTCATTGATTATTTTCTGAAGCATATCCTTGGCATCCTTCAAAAGCTTTGTTGCTTCAACACCAACTACTTCATCTTCAAGAATTGCAGGATATTTTCCATGTAGTTCCCATGTGGCGAAAAAAGGTGTCCAATCAATATATTCTGCAAGTTCCCCCAAATCATAATCGTCAAAAACAGTTATTCCCGGTTTAACAGGCTTATAAACATGACTTTCATTAAACACTACATCCTGCTTATTCTCACGTGCATCTCCAATTGAAATATAATCTTTAGCTGAAATTCTTCCAGCATGCTGAACCCGAATTCTCTCGTATTCTTCATTAATCGCTTTCATAAAAGCAGGGCGTTGTTCATCCTGTATAAGTGATCCAGCAACAGGAACGGAGCGGGAAGCATCAAGCACATGAACTACGGGTCCACTATAATTAGGGGCAATTTTTACAGCTGTATGAGTTTTGGACGTGGTTGCACCACCGATAAGCAAAGGAATCTTAAAGCCTTGAGCTTCCATTTCTCTCGCAACTGTTACCATTTCATCCAAAGAAGGTGTAATCAATCCACTTAATCCAATGATATCAGCACCAACTTCTTTCGCTTTGTCTAGGATGCGTTGGTAAGGCACCATAACACCTAAATCAATTATTTCATAATTATTGCATCCCAATACAACACCCACAATATTTTTTCCAATATCATGTACATCTCCCTTCACTGTTGCCATAAGAATAGTTCCATTTGAATTTGAAACTCCTTCTTCTTTTTCTGCTTCAATGTATGGTAATAAATAGGCTACAGACTTTTTCATTACTCGGGCCGACTTCACCACTTGTGGTAAAAACATCTTTCCGCTACCAAATAAATCACCAACATGATTCATTCCATCCATGAGTGGACCTTCAATTACTTGTAAAGGTTTATCAAACAAATGGCGACATTCTTCTGTATCAGCATCAATATATTCAACAATACCTTTCACCAAGGCATGAGTTAGTCGTTCTTTTACAGGAAGGGTTCTCCAAGCTTCATCTCTTTCCTGTACTTTGCCTTTTGTCTTAATTGTTTCTGCAAATTCGACTAGTCTCTCAGTAGAATCCGGTCTTCTGTTTAGCAGAACATCTTCAACTAGCTCTAACAAGTCTTTAGGAATTTCCTCATAAACTTCAAGCTGACCTGCATTAACAATTCCCATATCTAGCCCTGCTCTAATAGCATGGTAAAGAAATGCGCTGTGCATGGCTTCTCTCACAAAGTCATTTCCTCTGAAAGAGAAAGAAATATTTGAAACCCCTCCACTAACTCTTACACCTGGCAGGTTTTCCTTAATCCATTTTGTTGCTTTCATAAAATCAACAGCATAATTATTATGCTCATCAATTCCAGTAGCAACGGTGAGAATATTGGGATCGAAAATAATATCTGTCGGATAAAATTTCACTTGATCAACCAGTATTCGGTAGGCGCGCTCACAAATCTGAATTCGGCGTTCAAATGAATCGGCCTGACCCTGCTCATCGAATGCCATCACAACAACCGCAGCTCCATATCGCTTCACTAGTTTAGCCTGTGCTATAAAGTTCTCTTCTCCTTCTTTAAGAGAAATGGAATTTACAATTGATTTCCCCTGAACACACTTCAGACCAGCTTCTATAACGCTCCACTTTGATGAATCGATCATCACAGGAAGTTTTGCAATATCCGGCTCTGAAGCCATTAGATTTAGGAATTTCATCATTACTGCTTCAGAATCAAGCATCCCCTCATCCATATTTACATCCAGAATTTGGGCTCCGCCTTCAACTTGATGCAATGCAACGCTTAGTGCTTCTTCATAATTTTCTTCGCGAATTAATCGTGCGAATTTTCTCGAACCAGTCACATTTGTTCTCTCACCAATGTTTACAAAATTAGTTTCTGGTCTTATTACCACAGGCTCCAATCCACTGTAAAAAGGCAATTCCTCTTTTTCCTCTATAACATGTGGCTTATACGTTTCTGTAAGTTTGGCAATTGCTCGAATATGCTCAGGAGTTGTTCCACAGCATCCTCCAATTATATTTACAAAATTATGGTCAAGATATTCTTTGATTTGATCAGCCATTTGTTCTGGCGTCTCATCATATTCGCCGAAGGCATTGGGTAGACCGGCATTGGGGTGAGCAGAAATTCTGAATCTCGAATTTTTGGCCAGTGTTTCCACATAAGGCTTGAGTTGTCTTGCACCAAGAGCGCAATTGAAGCCTACAGAAAGAAGATCTATGTGAGAAACTGAGAAAAGGAAAGCTTCAGCCGTTTGACCTGTTAGGGTTCTTCCTGACTGGTCAGTGATAGTTCCTGAAACCATTACAGGCATCCTTATTCCAATTTTCTCACAATAAGAATCGATTGCAAATAATGCTGCCTTGCAGTTAAGCGTATCAAAAACGGTTTCTACAAGTAACATATCTACTCCGCCATCAATGAGACCGCGAATTTGCTCAGTATATGCTTCAACAAGCTGGTCAAAAGTTATTGCTCTGTAACCAGGATCATTTACATCGGGTGATATGCTTGCTGTTCGGTTTGTTGGTCCGACTGAGCCAGCGACAAATCGAGGTTTATCAGGAGTAAGTGCTGTATATTTATCGGCTGCTTGTCTAGCAATTTTGGCAGAAGCTAAATTCAACTCGTAAACGATGTGCTCCAGATTGTAATCTGCTTGGGCAACAGAGGTTCCACTGAATGTATTTGTTTCAGCTATATCAGCTCCAGCTTCAAAGTAGGCTTCATGAATTTCTCCAATTACATCAGGTCTCGTTAATGAGAGTAAATCATTATTACCTTTCAAAGAAGCTTCGTGGTCTTCAAAATATCCCTTTCGAAAATCTTCTTCTTCCAGCGAATATCGCTGAATCATCGTTCCCATGGCTCCGTCTAGAACCAAAATTCTCTTGCTTAACTGCTCAATCAATTTGCTCATGCACACATTCAAATATCGCCATGCAAAAACTTATAAAGAATTTACCCAGAAGAGAAAAGAAATGATACGTGTATCTGTCTTATCTTCTCTCAACCTGAGATAGGAATTAGCACCGTTCCACTTTTGGTGGAGGTTGCCAAGACTTCACAGGGCCTAGTCCCTCAGTCTTTCTCGATAAGTATTTTGCAATGAACTATTATGTTGCAAAAGTAATTCAAAGTTGCTTACGATACACAACATCTTCATCTTCTTTGACGAGAAGTAATAGATTATTTTGCCGACGTTTGTAGCCAATTTCGTAACAAAAAATAGATGTTGTCCCTGATGTATCCTCGATTTGGTGAGTGAAGTAGTTAAAATTAAAGCCTCTTGCCATTAAATAACCTTCCGAAATTGCAGGGCTTTTTCTATCAACACATGTAAGAAGGATTTGTCTGTTTCTTGACAGAATTCGATTGACTTCTTTTACAGCCGGATCACTAATTACTCTTGTTTTATTGTGATATGCAGTGCGACAAATGTCTGAGCAAAATTTTTTATCACTCCTTCCTTGAATTAAATCTCTGCACTCTAGGCAATTTTTAGAAAAATCCATAATAAATAAAATAATAGGTTAATAAATAATTAATAATAAAAACTAAAATAATAATTAATTCGAATAATGATTTCAATTGTTGAAAACTTACTGCCCATAAATAATAGAAGTAACAATCAGAATCGATTAGGAAATATAATTATTTTAAACGTTTATAAACGTTTCTTATACGACTAAAGTAAATGATGTGATCTAGTTTTGTGAAAGATATCTAACGGAACAAATCATGGGTGCACCCTTGAATTATATCACTTAAACTTAAAAGCATTATGAACAATTTAAAGAATTCAGTACGACTAATTGGAAATCTTGGAGCAACTCCTGAGATTAGAGAATTGCCAAGCGGCAAAAAAATGGCAAAAATCGCCGTTGCCACAACAGACAAATATAAAGACGGAGAAGGTAAAGTAGTTAATGAAACCCATTGGCACCAACTGATTGCTTGGGGCAAGATGGTTGATTACATAGCCAAATACCTAGATAAAGGCCATGAAGTTGCGGTAGAAGGAAAACTGGTGCATCGGTCTTATACCGATAAAGAAGGCATTAAAAGGTATGTCTCTGAAATCAACGTATCCGAGATATCAAAAACTGGCGGCGCAAGTCAAAAAACCGTTGAAAGATAATTGTGTTGGTTTGTTAAGTTGAAATAAAGCGGTTTGGGTGGTGTCAAGACTTGTTGGCCGTCGGTGATACCCTCAACCGCTTTTTTTTGATTAGTTAAGGTTTGCAACAGTGGCTTTTGATTGCGAAGATTGTTTTATACAGTAATGTTATATCTGACAATTAACATGCTTTTCAAAACTAAAAAGCCGAAAAACAAGAAATTCAATTTCAAATTCCAAATCCGTCGCAGAGTTTTATTTTGATGTTACTTTATTATCATCCCAAACAATTGCTCCATCTAAGAGAAATTCTTCAAGACGAGCAGCTCCTTTCTTCACGGTAACTTTATCCATAAGAAATCGAATCTCACATTTTGCTTTTTCTTTGTCTTCTTCAGTAGCATTTTTATCTAAATCACTAAGAAAGCCAATGTGAGTTACATGACCATGAATTGTATCTACCTGAGATATTTGAATTTGATACCAACCCTCCTTTGACCCTGCATTCACAGACACGGTATTTTTCTTTTTATTCCAATAAATCGTGTAATCCATTGGTTTAACGCCTTCTGAGAACATTCTACTCTTGCCTAGCATAGAAAAGCGGACCTTGCTTCCTGAATATTCAAAACCTTTTTTGCTGTTTTGAGCAGAAAGAGGAGATATTAAAAGCAAAGAAAGGAATATGGATAATATTAATCGAGTCATATTTAAGTTAGGTTTATTCAAAAGTATGAAAATCTGAGCAATCATGACCCGAACGTAAGATTCTTACTGATATTAAATATTATTTTTATCTTTCAGCGAGCAGCAAATCAAAATTTCTATGTCTATAAAGCCGGAAATCAAATTCGGAATACTGTGCGCTTTAGGTATAATTGCCTGGACTCTTATTCAATATCTAGCTGGATTTCATTCTAAATATCTTTATTGGGGACAATACACCGGATACTTCTCTTATCTCTTGATTCTTTACTTCCTATGGAAAGGCTTAAATGAGAAAATGGCTGATAAACCAGGTAGTTTTACAATGAGAAGAGGAATTCGCGAAGGCTTAATACAATTAACTATAACAGCTGGTTTTAGCTCCCTTTTTATGTTTGTGTATGATTATAAGATAAACCCTTTATGGGTTGAAGAAATGATCAGTTTTCAAAGAAGTAACGGAAGTTCAACAGGGTATTTCTTAAAATTCGCGAATGATCCGGGAGCTCAAGCAATCATTCTAAGCAATACAGAGACTCACCTCTGTCTTTATTTCTTATCGATATTGATAGTCGGATCGAGTATGGCATTTATGATTTCTGCCATATTGATTAATAAAAAAGAGAATCCTTCAGCAACTGGGCCTAGAACTTAAGTCCTGCCTCTATTTTCAACCCTATATCATTCCGGTAAACTGGAGAAGAAAGTAATCTTTCGTAAAGGCCTGCTCCCAAAAAGAAACCTAATTTACTTCTAGAGATGAAATAAAAGCTCTGAGAAGCTTCGCCTCCAAACACCAATCCCGATGAGATGGTGGTGGTATTGTTAATTTGGTCAATAGTAAGAAGTTCCTCTCTGCCACCAATTGCATTGATTCCAAAAACGAAATGAAAATCCTCTCCTAGTCTTTTAATCCCACCACTTCCTAATTTGAAATAGGTGAATCTGAGATTAAATTTATCATCATACCCTGCTCTAACGAATAAACTTGGATCGATGGTAATTCTATCTGCGGCAACATGAAAAGGAATCATCCACCCTCTTCTCTGTTTTGTTGAGAAACCCATATAAGAGCCACCCCAACCTTCTGCATTCGTTCCAAATGCAGCATTTGCCATCAGGAGGCTAACCCAATTGTAATCTTCAGGCTTAAGAGTGTTACCGATAATTTGAGATTGACGAGAAAGAATATTGTCTTCCGGCACAAAAATCAATTCCGAGTTTTGCCAATTACTATTATTAAAGGATACAATCACATTTTCAAGCACTTTTCTAATTCGCCTTTCATGCCCCGATGTAACGTCAACACCGTCTTCGACTGATGTTGCTTCAGTTTCAAAAACTTTTGCGAGTTGACTTCCATCTTTTTTATAAAACTCTACCTTAATTTCAGCTTTTCCAGTTTCTGCTGCTCCGTTTGATTTCTCTGAAATAAACAGGAACACAACTCTCATAACTATGGGAGTCTTTAAGGTATCGTGGTTTAATGCGTACTTATAGAAATCATTCAGTGAAATTTCAAGGCCTCCCTTTAAATCCGCCTTAACTTTTTTGTTAAAGGCACCCTTCATCATAAAACCTATGTCCTTTTTATTTCCTCTCCCGTCCACAACAGAATGAAGATAGAAAGATTGATTAGGGAGTCTTATCAAAGAGTTCTTCAATTCAATCAGTTCATTTTGAGCTGATAACGAATTACTGAATAACAGAGTCAATAAAAAGAGGGGTATCGCTTTGATAATGAATTTACTCACGCCTTTGCGTTTTGTTATATAAGGATTCAAATGTAATAGTAGTTCTACGAAAATCAATAATCCGGGTTATATTAATTAGGTTTTGATGCAATAAAATTGCTTAAAGCCTGTCTATCCATTGATGAATTGAAAACCGGACTAATTTCAAAAAAGTAGTTTTCTTTATCAATAACGTAATCAAAAGCAAATTTGCTAATTTCCAGTTTATCGGAAGAAGAAGTAAATAAGTTTACTATTATTTTCATTTGTTTTGAAGTGTAACAATTAAACATCGGAAGTTGATTTTTTGCAATAGACATTCTTGATGAAGATGAATTTTCTCTCGCAATAATTGATTTTACCTGAGAAAATTTAGCATCATCTAAGTCGCAAGGAGCAGGAACATTTTGTCCAATGGTGGCTCGGATGTTATTAACGTACTCCAATAATGCATTCTTATTTGGTATAAAGGCAAATACTTCAACAGACGCATCAAAATTTGCTTCGTCATATATATTACGATAAGCTAGTTTTAGGAAATTCAAACGATTCTGCTCAGCTTGAAATAGGGTTGAAAGCTTCATAGCTTGAGCAGTTGTTAAACAGTTTTCTGATGCAATTCTCTTAGAAGCTTCCACTTTAAGTTGTTCTGTAGGTTGACTTACAAAATCCCTCAAGTAAATTGTGAAATCCCCATCAGATAAAGGCAAACTACAATTATTCCTACCCTGATAAAGCGCAGCATTAGGGTAATTCAATGCTGGAAAAGCAATTTGAACGGGTGGCTGAGTGAGGACTGGATTTTGAGTCGGCACTGATGGATTACTTAGAGCTGTCTGTTCAAAAACATAATCATGAAACCTAAATGCTGTTGAGAAATATGCAAAAGCATTGTATAAGTCATACACATCACTCTTGTTAACCAGCTGAGGATAAGCTAGCATAGCTAGTTCTAACCTGTCGCGATCTTCAGCAAACATATTCAGAACTTCGAGAATTTGAAGCGAGGTAAGACAAGATGATTTTAGATTTGAAGCGGCTGTATTAAACTTGTCAGTTAAATTAGCCCTAGATTGTAAATTCCTTTTCAGTTGCTGAAACTGCGCAGCGGATATAGCTGTAGGACAGTTCATTCTCAGATTATTCTGACAAAATATCGAACCATTTAAAGTTGCAACAAAAGTCAATAAAAGTAAAATAGCTTTTCCCCGATACATGAATTAATCTATATTTAACATGCGCAAGTTACTGATTCATTTCCTAGTTAAAAGTCCTACCACACTAAATTCGGAAGCTTGACTTAATAATCATTAGGTTTGCAGCAAATTTCAGATCAAGAACAAACTATGAATACGGAAATTCAGGTAAAAAAAACGCCTTTTTTTTTAAAGCATGTAAAGGCAAATGCCAAAATACTTCCTTTCGCAGGCTATGAAATGCCAATCACCTATAAAGGTGTCATTGAAGAGCATGAATGCGTTAGAAGAAAAGCAGGCTTATTTGACGTTAGTCATATGGGCGAATTTATTCTCCGAGGAGCTCATGCTATTGATTTGATTCAAAAAACTACCAGTAATGATGCCTCTAAACTGATTGATGGCAAAGTTCAATATTCATGCTTCCCAAATCATAATGGTGGCATTGTAGACGATTTACTAGTATATAGAATTAAAGAAGACCAGTATATGTTAGTTGTTAATGCATCTAATATCGAGAAGGACTGGAACTGGCTTAAGGAAAATGATGAATGGAATGTTGAAATGGAAGACATCTCTGATAAAACTGCCCTGCTTGCTTTACAAGGTCCATTAGCAGTTAAAATATTGGCGAAGCTTACAGAAACTGATGTCGCTTCAATGGCATACTACACATTTCAAAAAGGAAACATACTTGACATTCCGAATGTGTTGATTTCTGCAACAGGTTATACTGGCTCTGGAGGTTTCGAATTATATTTTGATGAGCAGCATGCGGATAAAATTTGGGATGCAATTATTTCAGCAGGTGAAGAATTTGGTCTTCAACTAGCTGGCCTTGCTGCCAGAGATACCTTGCGACTTGAAATGGGATTTTGTCTTTATGGTAATGATATCAATGATACTACATCTCCCATTGAAGCTGGTTTAGGTTGGATTACTAAATTCTCAAAGGATTTTATAAATAAGGCAAATCTATTAGCTCAAAAAGAACAAGGTGTGAGTAAAAAACTTGTAGCTTTTGAATTGATTGATAAGGGAGTTCCAAGAAAGGACTATTTGATTTTTGATGAAACAGGCTTGGAAGTAGGCATTGTTACGTCAGGAACGATGTCCCCATCAACAAAAAAATCGATAGGTTTAGGATATGTAAAGAGTAATCTCAGTAGCATTGGATCTGTGGTTTACATTGCAGTGAGAGATAAAAAACTAAAAGCGGAAGTAGTTAAACTGCCATTTTACAAGCAAGAAGGATAAAAGTATTAATAAAACTTATGAGTGAAATAAAGGAATTTAGTATTCAAACGTGCTATTCACCGGCTCTTTATCCTCTTTTCCATGAAGAGAATACCATTGTTGTAGCAGTCGATATCCTAAGAGCTACTTCAGCGATCTGCACTGCTTTTGAAAACGGCGTTGAAAGAATGATACCCGTTGCGAGTATTACTGAAGCGCAAGAATACAAGAATAAAGGTTATTTAGTAGCAGCCGAAAGAAATGCTGTTATGCTTGAAGGATTTGATTTTGGAAATTCTCCGATGCATTACATGAATGAAAAAGTAAAAGGCGAAACAATAGTAATCTCAACTACCAATGGAACGCAAGCAATTGAAGCAGCTAAAGGCAAAGCAGATATTGTTGTGGGTTCTTTTTTGAATATCTCTGCTGTCGCAGGATGGCTTCTCGAGCAAAGAAAGCCGGTGATTATCCTCTGTGCTGGTTGGAAGAACAAATTCAACATGGAAGATTCATTGTTTGCAGGTGCACTTAGTCAAAAACTTCTCTCAGACAAAGATTATTACACACTTTGTGATTCAACTATTGCAGCAGGCTACCTGTATGATCTTGCAAAAGAAGATATGTATGAATTCTTAAGTAAGACTTCACATAGGCACCGTCTCCAAAATCTTGACTTAGAGGATGATATTAAGTATTGTCTACAAAATGATATTATGAATTGTCTTCCCATTTATCAAGAAGGCGGTCTTATTAATTTGAAAGAAGCCGCAATAGCCGAGAAACTTAATAAGCTACAATAGAATTTATATTCGATGTATATTTGGGTATGATAAGGAAAATATTTATTGCCCTTGTTTCCTTGGCGATAATCAGCGTTTTTACTTGGCCTTTAGTCACTGGATGGGGCTTCTTTGCACACAAAGAAATTAACAGGATTGCTGTTTTCACATTACCTCCAGAATTATTTGGATTCTACAAGAGCAACATAGAATTTGTTACTGAGCATGCAGTTGATCCTGATAAGCGAAGATATGCCGTTAAAGGAGAGGCTCCACGACATTTTATTGACTTAGACCGCTACGGTTTGTCTCCATTAGATTCGGTACCTAAGAAATGGGAAGATGCGGTTGCCAAGTATACTGAAGATACCTTAATGGAGCATGGAATTGTTCCCTGGCATATCGATGTGATGGTTAAAAGACTCAGTGCAGCCTTTAGAAGTGGTGATTATGATCGTATTCTGCGCACATCAGCCGATTTAGGGCATTATATCGCTGATGCACATGTTCCTTTGCATACCACTAAGAATTATAATGGGCAACTCACTAATCAAAGAGGAATTCATGGATTCTGGGAATCTAGATTACCAGAACTGTTTAATGAAGATTTCGATTTTTTTGTCGGGAAAGCTGTTTATATTGAAGATCCACTAGCAATTGCATGGTTAACTGTAGCAGAGAGTTTTGCAGCAAAAGACTCGGTCTTGCTTTTTGAAGCTCAGTTGAATGATCGATATCCTACCGACAGAAAATATAGTTTTGAGAACAGAGGCGCCAGTCTCATGAAGGTGTATAGTGAAGATTATTCCAAGGAATACAATCAAATGCTAGATGGCATGGTTGAAAGAAGAATGCGAAAAGCAATTATTACCGTTGGTAGCTTATGGTTTACTGCTTGGGTAAATGCCGGACAACCTGATCTTGAGAAATATAAGGATAAGAAAATCAGCACCGTCACTGAGCAAGAGCTTGCAGAACAAGAGAAACTATATCAAAACGAGAATATCAAAGGTAGAAGTTGCGATTAAAGGCCTGCTGTGTGGCTGTTATGGCTTGTTTTATTTTTCAAAAGTAAGTTTCTACAGCAAATTCAAATTGATTAATAAATATTTCTTTGAAATTTGAAATATTATTTTGTTCATAGAACAAGAGCATTGCTTTCTTATAATCTATTGAATCCACGGTCCTGAATGACAGCGGACAGTGATTCTCACTTAATAGAATGGCATTACTTACTATTCTTGCGGTTCTTTTGTTCCCATCCATAAATGGTTGAACATATGAAATAAGAACTAAAGCCAAGAGCGCTTTTTCAAAGACATTATTTTTCTTGTTAATGACATCACAAGTATTTTGTAATGCCTCGTGTATTTGAAATTCATTATCTAATGGCCTATAGTTAGTTCCCGAAATACCAACACGTCTTTTTCTTAAATTTCTTTCAACAGCTAATTCTTTTACTAAAATACTATGAATATCTTCGATTTTAGAGACACTAATTGGATTTAAGTAGCTAGTATTTTCAATGATAAAATCTAAAGCATCTTTATGATTCAATAACATAGAAGCTTCTTCTTTGGTTTTTCCTGAAGCTGTTTCTTTTTCTCTTATGAGTCTTTCTGTTTCGAGCAACGAATATGTGTTTCCTTCAATCTGTGATGACTTCCAACTTAAATCAATCGCTAATTTCTCAAATTCCTTTTTATATTCATTTTCCGATAACTGTGAGATATTTTTGACAAACTTACCTTGTAGTTCATTTAATATTAGTAGTTCCTTTTCTGTAAACACACTGTGTTTTGCTAAAACGTCATTAATGATTTCAAAATTGAATGCTTCAATGATCTTTCTATCGTCAATTTCTTTTTCGTAGTATGCTTTTATATCAATTGGTTGAATTACTTGGTATGTTGGAGAAATAGAATATCTGGTCGCCTTTGCTAGGCCTTGAACAGATAAAAAATTTTCTTCAATTAGTTTTCCCAAGATCCTTTTGAGTGTAGCATAACTAACTGAAATATGGCTATTATCAAATATTTCCTTAGAAGAGCTTGGTCCATTCTTTCTAATAAAATCAATTATCTGATTTTCTCTATTATTAAGCATTTGAATTAAATTAGCTCACAAAGTTAATGCTTTGAGCTCAATATTTCTTCTTTTATGAGCCAAATAGAGCTTTGAAATGAGCCATAAAGGTCAATTTAATCAGATGAGTGAAATAAAATAGTTGAAGGACAATTAATAACCAATACACAGCTTACTCCACATTATTAGATTTGTGAAATCTAGTATAATGGTTAAAACAAAAAGCCCAGATAACTATGTTATCTGGGCTTTTTCGATTATTTCAAGAGCTATTACTCAGCAACAACTTCAAATTGTACCTCAACACGAATGTCTTTGTACACTTTAACATTTGCAGTGTAAGTTCCTAATTGCTTAATACTGTCAGTGTCAATTGTAATATTTTTACGATCGATTTCATGACCTAATTTGCGAAGTGCTTCTGAAAGTTGAATAGCATTCACTGAACCAAAGATTTTTCCTGATTCACCTACTTTAGCACCAACATCAAGTTTAACTTCTCTAAGTTTAGTAGCTAAGCTTTCCGCTTCAGTGCGAAGCTTTTCTTCTTTATGAGCTCTTTGACGTAACGTTTCTGCAAGAACCTTACGGTTACTTTCAGTAGCAAGTTGCGCCATACCCTGTGGAATAAGATAATTACGGCCATAACCGTTTTTCACCTTCACTATTTCGTCTTTGTTACCCAAATTGGTAACATCTTGTGTTAGTATAATGTCCATGATTCCTTCTTATTTAAGTAAGTCAGCAACATAAGGCATTAAAGAAAGGTGACGAGCACGCTTAACTGCCTGAGAAACTTTACGCTGGTATTTTAATGAAGTTCCTGTTAAACGACGAGGAAGAATTTTTCCTTGCTCATTCACAAATTTCAAAAGAAAGTCTGCGTCTTTGTAATCGATATACTTAATTCCGCTCTTTTTGAAGCGGCAGTATTTCTTCTTTTTTACCTCAACCGATGGTGGGGTTAGGTATCTGATTTCTGATTGTGCCATTCTGTTCGAAAATGTTTTAATTACGCTTCAGCAACAGCTGCTTTTGGCGTTGAGTTTTTAAATGCTCCACTACGTCTTTTCTCATTGAATGCGAGTGCGTGCTTATCCAATGCAACTGTAAGAAAGCGTAAAACGCGTTCATCACGCTTGAACACTACTTCTAGTTTATTGATTAAATCACCGCTAGCTTCAAATTGAAGTAGATGGTAGAAGCCAGTCGACTTCTTTTGAATGGAGTAAGCCATTTTGCGCAATCCCCAGCTCTCATCGTGAACTAGTTTAGCGCCATTTTCGGTAAGCATGGCTTTGAACTTGCCGACCGTCTCCTTCATCTGATCTTCAGACAAAACGGGAGTCATAATGAAAACGGTTTCATACTGT
>JBBEBC010000127.1:8526-15845 GCA_040882555.1 Bacteroidia bacterium | reverse complement strand
TAAGGAATTGCTTTATCACAAGAAGAATAGGAATCTAAACTCAATTCGGCATTTACTTCTGTGAAATACTTGTTCATCAGTCCTTTAGCAAGTATAACCGTAACTGGCTCATGAACATATTGATTGAAGGTTCTAACAGCAACATATTGAATCTTAGCTCCAACAGTTAAAGCAGTGTTAGAAGGCAATGTCCAGGGCGTGGTAGTCCAAGCAAGAAGTCTGAGATCATCCTCAATAATATCTTTGAAAAGCACATTGGCCTTTTCATCTTTAACAACTGTAAACTGAGCCACAATGGTAGCATCTTTTACTTCTTTGTATGTTCCTGGCATATTCAGCTCGTGAGAGCTTAATCCAGTACCAGCTGCCGGCGAATATGGCTGAATTGTATATCCTTTGTAAATGAGACCTTGGTCAAAAAGGCGCTTTAGCAGGAACCAAACACTTTCAATATAAGTATTCTCATAGGTAACGTATGGATTTTCCATATCAACCCAATAACCCATGCGCAGTGTAAGATCATTCCAAATGTCAGTGAACTTCATCACCTCTTCACGGCAGGCATTATTATAATTTTGGATACTGATTGACTTCCCAATATCATCCTTGGTAATTCCCAATCTTTTTTCAACACCAAGTTCAACGGGCAAACCGTGAGTATCCCATCCAGCTTTACGTTTTACCTGAAAGCCTTGTAATGTTTTATATCTGCAAAAAAGGTCTTTAATAGCGCGGCCCATCACGTGATGAATGCCCGGTAAGCCATTTGCAGAAGGCGGACCTTCATAAAAAGTGAAAGATTTACTATTGTAACGTTCCGTTATAGAGCGCTCAAATACTTTTTCCTTTTGCCACGACTCGAGAATTTCATCCGCTATCGCGGGAAGGTTTAACTGCTTATGCTCAGGATATTGCATCATTTATATTTCCTCTCGGTTTTGAGGGCTGCAAAGATAGCAATTAAGCCTTCATGAACCAGATTTGAACAGTGCAAAGGACAGCTTGTTCAAGAGAGTACAAAAATTGTTTGTTCCTTACAGTAAGTTCAAATTAAAGCTGCTGAATACCAATGTTATCAACAATTTCTATACACATCAAGGGTTTGAGCCGTGTATTGTTTTGTAAGGTTCTATCGTTTATTGGTCTTTTGGGATAATTTAACACTTTACCTTTGCATCGGAATCTATACCTAAACTCCATATTTTACAAAACCTATGAAACATCTGCTTATTGTAGCGATTGTTGCTCTTTCATTTATTGGATGCCAGAGCAATGAACCTAACCCAGAACTTGAAGCATTAAAACTTGAAAAAGAAGCCATCGCAAGAGAGGCTGCAGCTAAAGACTCTACGATTAATTCTTTTATTGAATCTTTAAATGAAATTGAAGACAATCTTGCTCAAGTAAAACAAAAGCAAGGCGCTATTAAATCGTCTGCAACAGAAGGCGCGGAACTTCAGGGCACTGCAAAGGATCGTATAAATGAAGACATTAACTTTATTAACGACCTTCTCGATGAAAACAAGTCGAAGCTTGCAAGTCTTCAATCAAGACTTAAGAAATCTAATGTTAAAGTTGGAGAACTTGAGAAAATGATTGAGCGCATGACTGCTCAGCTTGCTGAAAAAGACCTAGAAATCGGTTCTTTGAAAGAGCAATTGGCAGCAATGAATATTCAGATTACTGAATTAACTACTGCTGTTGGTGGACTTCAATCTGAAAGCGCTGCTAAAACAAATGTTATTGAACAAAAAACAGAAGCTTTAAATACTGCTTATTATGCTGTTGGAACTTATAAAGAACTAAGAGATAATAAAGTGGTAAGTAAAGAAGGCGGATTCCTTGGTCTTGGAAGAAAGAAAAGCCTTGTTGGTGACTTTAATGAAGAGTACTTCAATAAAATTGATGTATCTCAGATTAAGTCAATTCCAATTGGTGGAAAAGATGCTAAAGTGGTAACAAACCACCCAAGTTCTTCATACAAGCTTGAAATGGAAGGCAAGAAAATGGTTAAAAGTTTAACTATAACTAATCCTTCTAGTTTCTGGAGATCATCAAAATACCTAGTAGTTATTGTTGATAAATAATAATTTCAAAATCATATCAAAGCGCCAACCTTTATTAAAGGTTGGCGCTTTTTTAATTTGAGCTAATTGATAAACTTGAATTGTCTTTATCAATTTCAATGGTGGTTTAAATATTATCCTGACCAATTGGAGCAGGAACAAGATTACTCACAGGCTTAATGTTTTTTAAATAAGTGAAAATAGCATGCGCGTCTTCGTCTTTTAGCTGAATAAAATTAGCCCATGGCATTGGAGGAAGAAGCATTCGCCCATTGTCGAGGCCTTTTGCTTTTCCTTCTTTCATTGCTTTTTTAAACTGCTCTTCTGTCCAATTGCCAATTCCCGTTTCGTCGGGTGTTAGATTTGCGGCAAATGACATTCCCCACGGACCTGCAGCTGCCGTTAAATCAGGGTAAAACATTCCGAAACCCTCTTTGATTAACTTACTGTCAAATTCAACAATTGGCCGTTCGGCAGGATAGCCCGATAGCATTAATTCAGGAATAATCTCCGGACCCCTTTCTCCCATCTGTTTTGGAGAATGACAGTCGTTACAACCCATTATCCCAACGAGGTATTCTCCTCTTTTAACAAGCTCTTCATGGCTCTCTACTATTTCTTCTTTTGCTTGAGATTGTGATGTTTCAGGAGCTTTCTCAGAGCATGACGAGAGAAATAAAGCAATGCTAAATACTGAGAAAACAAGATTGATGTAGCGATAGTTTTTCATATATAATTGAAATTAAGTTCAATACATATGTAGTAAAATTTATAACATGAATTAAAGATATTTTTGAAGCTTACAGTTACAGATAGCTTCAATAAAAAAGGTCTTCACTTGCATTGAATTTACGTTGTAAAAGAGATGAAAACTTTAACCGAATAACAAGAATCCAAATTCAGGATTAAAACAAACCTTTGAATGCCCCGATTTCTTTGATTCAGAGCATTTATAAAATGTCACAGTTGATTTAACCAACAGGTTTATATTACATCATTGGCATAATTGTGTCAACCGCCTTTTTAATTTCCTTTAAATTCTGACTCATCATGCATTTAAAATGCCCTTTGGGGCAGGATGAGTAGCCAATTTTCGAGCAAGGTCGGCAGGTTAATCCTTTTACTTCTGAACGATATTCAAATACATCATTTTGAGGAAAATATGGATACATGCCAAATTCAGGGATTGTATTTCCCCAGATAGAGATAAGTGGTTTTTTAAATGCTGCAGCAATATGCATTAATCCTGTATCATGTGTGATAACACATTTAGACTGTCTTATTACAGAAGCCGATTTACTTAAACTTAGCTTTCCACAATAATTAATTACCCTACTATTCAAACCGGAAGAAATAGATTTCCCTAATTCTTCTTCGGCATTACCTCCTAAAATAATCACTGGCTGTTTAAGCTGAGCACACAGCTCAATGAGTTTTGTTTCAGGCATTTGTTTGGTTGCCTTTAAAGCTCCCGCCACCAAAACGACATATCCTTTTTGAAAAGCATCGGGCAATGATGAAATTGCAAACTCTTCCCCCGAAGGGATAAAAAAATCAAGCCCTAAACCATCATCAAATACATTCAGTTTTTTCAAAGTGTCTAAATACCTTTCAACGATATGCTTTTTCGGAAGACGGTCTATCTTAAACCTCACTTTTAAATATTTCTCAATATTGAGCTTCTTAAAAGCCGCCGAAGGCCTCTTAAGAGCAAGTTTCACCTTAAGAGAGCGAAGGTTATGATGCAAATCAACTACAAAGTCGAATTTTAGTTTGCTTAATTCACTGACTGTGTTTTTATTGTTGCTATCCCACTCCCAAACTTTGTGAATATGTGGATTAGCGTTAACTATAGAGGCAAAGCCCGGTTTAGTAAGAAAGTGAATTTCAGAATCAGGGTAGGTTTTTTTTAGGCACCTGATTACTGGAGAAGTGAGCACAATATCGCCCATAGAACTAAACCTAATAATCAGAAAACGCTTCATAACATTGATAGAATTGCAAAACTAAGCATATTAGAACGCTATGCACACCTATGAAATTCTCACCTTTGCAGAATTATGATTCTTATTGATACGCATACCCATCTTTACCTTCCTGAATTTGATAACGACCGCAATGAAATGGTCAAAAGAGCCATAGATGCTGGGGTTGAGAAATTTTATTTGCCAAATGTAGATTCTGAAACAATAGAATCAATGCATAATCTGGAAGCTGCATTTCCTGAGAATTGTATTGCCATGATGGGCTTGCATCCTTGCTCAGTGAAACCTGAATCGTACAAAACAGAATTAGCCTTAGTTAGAGAATGGCTCGAAAAGCGCAAATACGCTGCAGTTGGTGAAATTGGTATGGATCTTTATTGGGATAAATCCACTTTTGAAATTCAGAAAGAAGCATTAGAAACTCAATGTAAATGGGCTTTAGAATTTGATTTGCCCATTGTGATTCATAGTCGTGAGTCTACTCAAGAATGCATAGATATAATTAAGCCATTTATTAATCAGGGCAAAGGTTTGAGAGGTGTTTTTCATTGTTTCTCCGGCACGCCGGAGGAAGCAAAAGCCATTACCGAAATGGGATTTTATTTGGGCATTGGTGGAGTAATTACTTACAAGAAAAGTACTCTTGCTGAGAGCATTGCAGATGTTCCTTTAAATAAATTGGTGCTAGAAACAGATTCGCCGTATTTATCTCCGGTGCCATACAGAGGAAAAAGAAACGAATCATCTTATATTCGCTACGTGCTTGAATTTTTGTCAGAATCACGCAGAATAGGGAAGAAAGAGCTGGCCGAGATCACAACTCAGAATGCAAATGAACTATTTAAAGGCAGATGAATCGAAGACCTTCGGCATTAATTATTTATACAGGCGGCACCATCGGCATGGTGAAAGACATCGTTTCAGGAAGTCTTAAACCTGTCAATTTTGAACGGCTTCAGGCAAATATTCCCGAAATAAGCCGACTAGATATTGATCTCGATATTTACACTTTTGAGAATACCATTGATTCTTCTAATGTGCTTCCAGATCATTGGATTCAGCTGGTTGAGGTAATCGAGAAGAATTATACCCGCTACGACGGTTTTGTTATTCTTCATGGCAGCGACACCATGGCTTATTCTGCATCAGCATTGAGCTTTATGATAGAAAACCTATCCAAACCTATCATTTTCACAGGCTCTCAATTGCCAATTGGTGTGCTTCGCACGGATGCTAGAGAGAATTTTATTACAGCACTTGAAATGGCTGTTCTCAAAGAATTTGGTCATGCAAAAGTGAATGAAGTTTGCGTTTATTTTGAATATCATTTGTTAAAAGGCAACAGAACTATTAAGTATAGCTCAAGTCATTTTAATGCCTTTAGCAGTCCCAATTACCCGCCGTTGGCAGAAGCTGGAGTGAACATCAGATTCAATGATCCGCTCCTGAGACAATCGCCTGAAAGGCAAACCCTTTTTCATAAGAACCTCGATCGAAACGTGGCAATTTTGAAAATTTTCCCAGGAATGACTCAAGCCTACGTGCATAGTATTTTGAATATTCCTGATTTGAGAGCCTTAGTACTTGAAACATTTGGTTCGGGTAATGCTCCTTCGGAGGATTGGTTTATCAATGAACTAAAAGTGGCTATTGACAAAGGGCTTGTTATAGTAAATGTTACTCAATGTCCAAGTGGGGCGGTGCTTCAAGGAAAGTATAAAACGAGCTCAGATCTTCAATCAATTGGATTGCTAAGTGGACAAGATATTACTACAGAAGCGGCATTAGCAAAGCTCATGTACTTACTTGCTAATAGTCCCGATCGCGAAACGATTTGCAGAAACTTCATCATTCCATTGCGAGAGGAGATGACTCTTTTCGACTGGAACTAATTTCAATAAGAGGTAATATTTACGTTGAGTTACATACTAAGTGTTTGACTATCTTATTGGCTCAATGAATTCATTTTATGCCAAACACAGGTTGCTTCAATGGTTTATTGCAATTGTAATGATTGTGATTGCTATGTTAATGCTGGGCTTATGGGTTCACTTGATAGAACAGCACTTTCTTGCATATCTGTTAGTTTTCTTTTGGGTTCCTCTATTTCAGTTTCTTACAACCCCCATTTTTACGTTAGCGGGTGCTTATAAATATGTTTCTCCAATGCTTTTGGTTTACATGCCCAATGAGCAGAAATACGATTTACATAATGGCACTTCGTTCGATTACCTCATCCGTGACCGTAAGTCTGAGATAGGAATGACTTGGAGAAATAAATTGCTTTATTATTATATTGAAGGTCTTTTAGAAATTATCCAAAAGGTTGAAAATGATAGCCTTCCAAAAAGCTTAGTTATTCGCGGGAGCTCTTATTTTTTTAGCCGTTCAACGGCGGAAAGGCTTGGTTTCTCTCTCGAAAAGGCCGGTGCATTTGAAAAAGTTAACCTCGTAATGAACTATCTAGATTTATTTTGGATGTATTCTGTGTCTAAAGGAAAATTAAGTTTCCCATCATTAAGGAATACCAAAACAGCAAAGATTTTGGCAGGAGATCTTGTGAAAAGCAAGCCGAAACTCCAGGCAATAAAAGAATACCTTAAAAAAAGTTGATCTAAATTCCCTTTTTCATTAGGTAGAGGTCGAAACCCTCAGCCCAATAATCTTTCTCAATAGACATTACTTCGTAACCAAGACTTTTGAAAAAGCCAGCCGCATGCTGGGAAGTGCGCACTAGTAGTTTTTCAATAGATGGGTTTGAGGTTAAAAGTGTCATGCAATGTAGGCAAGCATCTTTTCCGAAACCTAGTCCTTTGTATTGAGGATGTATAAAAACCCAGTTTATTCTGCCACTGGCGTCACTAACACGGTGCTCATGTCCTAGGCCACCAACAACGCGGTTTTCTACTTCAATAGTTAAGTAATCTTTGTGATGAACTTCAAGGAATTCAATAAACTCAGAAAGCTCTTCGGGAGCAAAGAACTCAGGAATATTCTTCTTGAAAATTTCAATTAGAAATCCCTTGTCGGAGGTTTTATATGGACGAATGACCGAATTCATAAAATCATTCCTCGAAAATAAATCATTCAGCTTTAACATGTAAAAAGCCTTTATGAAATTTCATAAAGGCTTTTTATTAGCGGAGACTGAGGGATTCGAACCCTCGATACAGTTGCCCGTATACAAACTTTCCAGGCTTGCTCCTTAAACCACTCGGACAAGTCTCCAATTTTTCTCAACCACTCGTCCCGATAACAATCGGGGAAG
>JBBEBC010000127.1:0-8426 GCA_040882555.1 Bacteroidia bacterium | reverse complement strand
TTTCTCAACCACTCGTCCCGATAACAATCGGGGAAGCCTCCATTTTTCAACTTTATTAATGGGATGCAAAAGTAGTATATTTTTAATCTGCAGGAGTATCAATAGCTTCAATACCTTGAATTTCCATATTTCATCATTTTAAACGCCCAAATTTTATTAAGATATTTTTAGTTAGTGTCTCATTTACCAAAAGACTAATGTATTTTGCCGCCTCAAACTACGCAAAATGAAAACAAACCGCTCATTAGCAACCCTCATATCTGTATTCTTTTTCTGGGGATTCGTAGCGGCATCAAATACTATTCTAATAGGCCTATTTAAGAAGAACTTTGAGTTAACTCAATTTCAGAGTCAGCTTGTAGATCTCGCTTTTTACGCTGCTTATGCCATTGGCTCCCTGCTATATTTTACCCTGTCGGTAACAGTTGGAGACCCACTCAACAAAATAGGATACAAGAAAGGTTTAATATTAGGTCTATGCATTTCAGCCATTGGCGCTTTAGGCTTTGTTCCTGCTGGGATGAATGCGTCATTTCCTCTCATGCTAACCTCATTATTCACCATTGGTCTAGGTTTCGCGCTTCAGCAAATTGTGGCGAATCCCTATGTAATTGCTTTAGGTGACCCTTCTACAGGAGCTCACAGAGTGAGTCTTGCCGGAGGGATTAACTCTTTCGGAACAACCATTGGTCCTCTATTACTTGCTGTTGCAGTTTACGGAAATGTAAGTGGCAGTAAAGAATCTTATCTTGATAATGGGGTAGACAGACAAGCACTCGAAGTAAAGATTGAAAGAACTCATAATCGATCTGAAACTACTGCGGCTCCTCTGATGAGTGCCGCTGTCATGGGGCAATACAATGAAGCTCCAATATATTATGCGAATAATCAGGAGCCAGACCAAGCCGTAAGTCTATACAGAGATGCCATAAAGCTGCAGGCATCAGCACTTTTACTCTGCAATGGCAATAAAGAAAAACTGAGTGAGTCTGTTGCAGCAATAAAAACACTTTACCCTGATCAGCGATTGCCCATTCTTACGTGTAAACCTGAAACTGCAATAATCATTGATAGGATGATTGAAACAGGTAGATCCATGAAGCTTGAGGTATCTTACTTAGGTGTCGATTCTGTTATTCTCCCCTCAGTTATACTTGCAGCAGCATTCCTGCTTTTTGCTTTTCTCATGGGAATGTCAAACCTCCCATCAATAACCAACCCTGAAAGGCTTGAAAAAGATTTCGGAGCATTTAAATACCCTCAACTAGTTTATGGAATGATTGCTATTTTCATATATGTGGGTGTTGAGGTAACAATTCAAAGCAATCTGCCTGAATATATGAGACAAATTTTTGGTAGAGAGGCTGATACCACCGTTCATTTTATTTCACTTTACTGGGGAGGCCTGATGATAGGTCGATGGGTGGGCGCTATAACCGTTTTTAGCCCATCTAAAACGATGCGTAAAATCCTATACGTTCTCGTTCCTTTCCTTGCCTATGCTCTTATTTTAGCTGTAAACTACTTGAAGGGAAGCCCAATGGATGAGCTTTTTCGCTTTGCCCCTTTCATCCTGATTTTAATTGCAGGCTTCTTTTTATCTGCAGATAAACCAGCTCTTACCATGTTGCTTTTTGGAATAATGGCCATGTGTATGTTGCTCATTGGCTTGCTAATAGAATCAGAATGGTCGGTTTATTTCTTTATCTCTGGGGGATTATTTTGCTCCGTGATGTGGCCTTGCATATTTAGCCTTTCAATTGCTGGACTTGGTAAATACACCACTCAGGGTTCAAGCTTACTCATTATGATGATTCTTGGTGGGGCATTAATACCGCCTACTCAAGGATATCTCTCAGATTTTTATCAGGACATAAGATTGTCTTACATTGTTCCTGTGATTGGCTTTGCTTACCTTGCATTTTATGGCTGGAAAGTGAATAAAGTACTTAAAAAACAAGGGATTGATTATGATCCCAACACTATTGAGCATTAAGAATTAATTATGGAAGAAATTGTAGCTGGAATCGATATTGGGGGAACAAATACTACAATAGGACTTGTGAGTGAGTCTGGAAGAGTGCTCACCAAAAACGGATTAAAAACGAAGCAATTTCCTGATGTAAATGTGTTTGTTGAAACAGCAGCACAACTTATTCACGATCAGGTTCAAAGCATGAAAAGTGAGCTTACTGAAGTCAACCTTTTGGGGGTTGGAATAGGAGCTCCTAATGCCAATCCATACAAAGGAACTATTGAAAATGCTCCAAACCTGAGTTGGAAAGGAATTGTGCCATTGGCTGATTTGTTTTCTGAGAAACTTAATATTCCCTGCAAAATTACCAATGATGCAAAGGCTGCAGCTTTGGGTGAAATGCAATTTGGAGCTGCTAAAGGCATGAGAGATTTTTTAGTTATTACTCTCGGCACTGGCCTTGGAAGCGGAATCGTGGCAAACGGTAGTCTTATCTATGGCTTTGATGGCTTTGCCGGAGAATTAGGGCATGTTATAGTTGTGCCTGGCGGAAGAAAATGCGGATGTGGTCGCTTGGGTTGTTTAGAAACCTATGTAAGTGCTACCGGTTTGGTGAGAACATACCTAGAATTAAACCCACACGATGCTGAAGCTCCCTCGGCTAGAATAATTGCAGAAAGAGCTCAAACAGGAGAAAATCATGCTATTGAAGCCTACCGCAGAACAGGAGAAATGCTTGGTTTTGCTCTTGCAAATAGCGTGGCTTACACAAGCCCTGAAGCTATATTCCTTTTTGGTGGACTCATCCGTGCTGGCGAATTGCTTTTCAAACCAACGCGCGATTCTTTTGATGAAAATCTTTTGAATAACTACAAAGGACATATTCACATCTACCCATCTGCTCTCCACGAAAGTGATGCAGCTGTGCTAGGAGCAGCATCAATCATCTGGAATTCATAAGAAATGAAAAGCCTATTCTTTACCTGTTTTGTTCTGATATCACAGATTCATCTGCAGGCACAGAATAGCATTATTCCTTTGCCCCAACACTTCTCCCAGAGCAAGGAATTGGTGTATTTTAATCCTGAAGCAATTCTTTATCAGGGGAAGCAATTAAGGGCCGAAGCGCTGTTTCTCGCTAATGAATTACATTCAAGTTTTGGATTTCAATTGCCTTCAATTATTGAAACACCAACAAGGCAATACATCCCCGAAGGGCCAAATATTACCCTCTCTTTAATTATCCCAGATACCATTCTCCCACAAGGAACTTACTGGCTCAAGTCAGATAAGCAAGGCACTACTATTACTGCCACAGAGAATTCCGGGTTATTTTATGGCATTCAATCACTGCTGCAATTAATTCATAAAAATGCCAATAAAGCCGAGTTAAATGCCACAGAGATAAATGGAGATTTTCCTGTTTTCCGCTATCGCGGGATGCATTTAGATGTGTGTAGACATTTCTTTCCAGTAAGCTTCGTCAAGAAATACATCGACCTGATGGCAATTCACAAGATGAATTACTTTCATTGGCATCTTACCGAAGATCAAGGCTGGAGAATTGAAATAAAGAAATATCCTAAGCTTACTGAAGTTGGAGCCTGGCGAGAAGGAAGTATGGTTGGGCCATACAGCGATCAAAAATTCGACACACTTAGATATGGTGGATTTTATACCCAAGATGAAATTCGGGAGGTTGTTCAATATGCAGCAGAACGCCATATTCAGGTAATTCCGGAAATTGAAATGCCCGGCCATGCTTTGGCTGCATTAGCAGCATATCCGGAATATTCTTGCTCCGGCGGACCATTTGAAGTGGCCAAAGGCTGGGGTGTTTTTGATGACGTTTATTGCCCAAAAGAAGAAACTTTTGCATTTTTAGAAGCTGTTTTGGATGAGGTATGCGAATTATTTCCTGGTCAATATATCCATATTGGAGGAGATGAATGCCCAAAAACACGATGGAAAACCTGCGTTGATTGCCAGAAAAGAATGGCTGACGAAGGTCTCAAGGATGAACACGAATTGCAAAGCTATTTTATCCAACGAATTGAAAAGTACCTGAATTCAAAAGGAAAAAGAATAATTGGTTGGGATGAGATCTTAGAAGGAGGCTTAGCTCCTAATGCAACAGTTATGAGTTGGCGCGGAACTGAAGGAGGAATTGCAGCAGCTAAAGTTAATCACGATGTAATCATGACTCCGGGCTCACATTGTTATTTCGACCATTATCAGGGAAAGAAAGAAATTGAACCGCTTGCAATCGGAGGGTTTACTCCTTTAGAGAAAGTGTTTGAATTTAAGCCGGTCCCTTCCGAGCTAAATGCTCAACAGGCTAGTCATATTATTGGAGCTCAAGCCAATGTTTGGACTGAATACATTACAACCACGGCTCAATTAGAATACATGGTAATCCCAAGAATATCGGCCTTGTCGGAGGTTCTGTGGACAGGATCCGGCAAATCCGAATACAATGATTTCATAAATCGTCTTTCTCCAATGCTAAAAAGGCTTGAAGAGAAAGGGTATAATTACAGAAAATTGGATTAGCCATGGGAAACAGGAGAAATTTTCTTAAAAAAGCCGGTATCGGAGCATTAGGTATAAGTAGTTTACAATCTTCGTTACCGAAGGAGGTAAAGAAGCCAATTGTGCTTTCAACTTGGCGTTTTGGTATCGAAGCCAATGCTGCTGCTTGGGTTATTCTCTCCTCCGGAGGATGGGCACTCGATGCGGTGGAGAAAGGAGTCAGAGTAGTTGAGTCAGACCCCAATGAACGAAGTGTTGGTTTAGGTGGAAGGCCAGACCGTGATGGACATGTTACCCTTGATGCTTGCATCATGGATGAAAACCTAAATATTGGTTCAGTGGCCTGTCTTGAGCATATAGTAAATCCTATTTCTGTGGCCCGAGCTGTCATGGAAAAAACGCCTCACGTAATGCTGGTTGGAGATGGCGCACTTCAATTTGCTTTGAGTCAGGGATATGAGAAAACAAATTTACTCACACCAGCCTCTGAAGTAGAGTGGAAAAACTGGCTTAAAGAATCGTTGTACATACCTAAAGCTAACATCGAAAACCACGACACCATTGGTATGATTGCTCTTGATAGTCAGGGACGCTTATCGGGTGCTTGCACCACTTCGGGAATGGCTTTTAAAATGCATGGTCGAGTAGGAGATTCTCCAATTATAGGAGCAGGTTTATATGTAGATGGCGAAGTAGGTGCAGCAACAGCTACAGGTCATGGAGAAGAGGTTATCCGCATTGCGGGATGCCACCTTGTGGTTGAACTAATGCGTCAGGGAAGGTCTCCTCAGCAAGCTTGTGAGGAAGCAGTTGAACGTGTGTATAAAAAGCAAAAAGACAGAATTAAAGATATTCAGGCAGGTTTTATTGCTTTAAACAAGCAAGGAGAGTATGGTGCTTTCTGCGTTCAGCCAGGATTTAACTTTGCAGTTCATGATTCTTCAGGTAACCGCCTAATTGATTCGAAAAGCAAGATTTAATCTTTCCATTTCGGGTTCCCATCCATATCCAAAACACTCCAAGACATTACTGGAGCTACTTCATTTAATTGCCAAAAAAGCGTTCCCATGCATCGAGGCTGTGCGTTAAAGTGCGTAATTCTGGCATCCTCATAAACCTTTGCCTGCAGTTGTTGCGATGATTCGATGATCTGCTCACTACTTCCCGCCGGTAGGCGGTTGTCATTTAAGTATTTCAACAATAAATTCAAGCCTTTATATGACTTCACAAGCTCCGAAAGATTGATGTAATTGGGCTTTATACCATAATGCTTTTCAAGAATATGTGATGACGGAAATGATGGAAATCCAAACTCACTCATAAACCTCGGAATGCGGGTTTTGATCGAATCAACCGGGTATTCACCATGCCAGATGCTCCAATCGTGGTTATCGCCGATATTCAAATCTTTGGTTTTTCCCCAATTAGAAACTGGGGATGAGGGTAAATACGGAACATCCATTCCGTGCTTTTGCACGAATTCCTTAATAAAGCGCTCAAACATAAACTCGTAATTCGAATCAAGCAAACGTTTCTTCGGCACGCTATAGCCATAAGTTTGCTCCCAGCCCCAGTTTTCTCTAGCAACGTTGATTTCATTATTCCCGCAGAACAAGGCTAAGCAAGGGTGAGCACTTAATCTTTGTATCTGATATTCAAGTTCAGGTTTCAGAATCTCAAGAAAATCGTCATCTACTGGATAGTATGTGCAAGCGAACATGAAATCCTGCCAAAGCAAGATGCCGGAAGTATCTGCCCAGGTATAAAATTCATCAGGGAGATAATTTCCTCCGCCCCAAATTCTGAGCATATTCATGTTGCTTTTGTAAACATAATCAAGCTCCCGGGTCGACAAGCCCGCGACTCGATCGCCAATAAAAGCTTCGTTGGGCATCACCACATTGGCTCCTTCCATAAACACAGCTTCGTTGTTTACTTTAAAATAGAATGATTCCCCAATGCTATCAGGCTCCTGAATCAAATCGACCGTTCTAACACCGAATCGATTAGTGGTTGTATCACCTCCGGAAAACCAGGCATTCATGGTATACATTTCAGGAAATCGCCCTGTCCCTTTTGGCCACCAAAGGCGAGCTTTGGGAATGGTGTATTTTACGATAGTATCAAATTCTCCAGCGGGCAATTTCAATTTGAGTAATTCGTGGTTTTCGGATTGTAGGTTTAACACACGACCTCTCTTACCAGTATCACCTTTTACCCGAACCTTCAACTTCGCATTACCATAAGGGATAGATTCGGTAAAGACGCTTACATTTTGAATCACTGCCTTCGGCAGGAAGACTATTTGAGGACTCACTCTGAAGCCTGTATAAATTTCCGGAACACAAAAATCCCATCCAAACTCTTGTTGAGGTTGCCGAATGAATGGCGAAGTTTTTAAAGCGTCACTTTGATTATCTGCCGGAAGCGGAATGCTTTTTTTAACCTGATCTTCAACTTCTTCTCTTGGAGGTCTGAATTCAATTCGAATAACATTCTTTTTATTAAGAAGCTTTTTGTTAAGCTTGAACTTCCAAATTCTAAATGCACTATTGGTACTTCCAATGAGTTTGTCATTTAAAAAAACATCAGCGAAAGTTTGCAAGAATTGAAATTGAAGCTCAATGTTTGAAGCCTTCCTTTGAGTTTTATTTAACTCAAATTCACAAACGATTTCATGTTTTAAGGATGCTACCGAATCATGAAAAGCAATGCTTTGCGGTTTAAAACGATAGCTTAAATCCCAATCATTTTTTACAGCATTTTCTCTTAAAAGGCTATTAAGATTTGTGGCTTCATCAAACTTTATGGAACTGTCGTTCCTGAATTTCCAATGTTCTAGTTTGAGTGTGTCGGTTTGGGCTTGGATTTGAGACCAGATAGTAAAGCAAAGAAGAAGCAAGAGAGAAAAATAACTCTTTCTATAATGCAATCCTTGAACGAATCTTAAGCTTTGAAAATGCATTAAATGGGTTTGATGTTTTATAGCTCTGAAATAACGTCAAATCCTTTTAAACTTCTACATTTTGCCATGCCTATAACAAATTAGGATGTTTTAATTTTGTTTACAGTAAGTAGTTTACTGTAAACAAAAACCTTGGAAGTGCCTGTGAATAATGACTTAAATAAATTTCTTAAATAGAGGTAATCAGCTCAAGCATTGCACCAATTTCAGTTTGATCAGCTTCAAATCGTGCAAATTCATCCGCACCCGACTCTTTAGCCATATTAATCAATTGATTTCGGTATTGCATGGGAGAAGGTTCAAGCCTGCCGGCTGATGCGTGAAAATGCCGAATACCTGAATCAATAAGTGAAGTAATGTTTTTAGAGTTCACACCGCTGCCAGCCATAATTTCAATTTGTGATCCATAGGTTTGCTGTAATAGAGAAAGCGCTTCAATTCCTTCAATAGCGGTAGTATGTCCACCAGAACTAAGCACGCGTTTTACCCCAAGTTCGATGAGCATTTCCATTGCGTCTGTTATATTTTGGGTCATATCTATCGCTCTGTGACAGCAGAATTCTAAATCTCCGGCTGTACCTTTTAGCATAGCCATTCTGTGCATATCAATAGTTCCATTAGAAAGAAGAACACCTGTCACAATGCCTTTAACTCCAGTTTCGCGAAGCTGTTCTATATCGTAAAGCATTTCTCTAAACTCAGCATCACTATAACAGAAGTCACCACCACGTGGACGGATAATTGGAAAAATGTCAATATTTCCAATGGAAAGAGCTTCCTGAACCAATCCCGCCGAAGGCGTGGTACCACCTTCAAGTCTGCCGGCACAAAGTTCTACTCTGTGAGCACCTGCCCTTGTGGCACGTAACACAGATTCCGCCGAATAGGCGCAAATTTCGAGTGAAATGTTCATCCAGCGAAAATACAGGAGTTTATTCTATTCAGTTATTCGGT
>JBBEBC010000126.1:0-15919 GCA_040882555.1 Bacteroidia bacterium | reverse complement strand
TGCAAGTTTAGTGATAATTGATCCGGATGGAAATGTAATTTTATTAGATCAGCACATTTAAAATTAATTATCGCGTTCAGATAAATTAACTTCGGTAGTAAAGCTTATCTATTACTATTCTTTAATATCAAAGACCAGAATATCCATTACTTTAGCATCCGTCTTAGATTGCACCCAAACAACAAAAAGCAAGTCGCTTATCGAGTAGTTGTTAGGAACAACTAAAAAGGCACGACTGCCTTCCTCACGAAGTGGAATCTGTAAATAATTATGAACTGTATTTCTACTAAATAATACCTTTCCCCTATTCTCACCGGCAGCTACCTCAGTGCTATCAAACTTGCTTACAATAGCCGAAGTGAGCAGTTTATCATTGGAAGATCCTGAGGTTGAATATGAAAAGATTAGTTTATTGTTTTCGACTTTCAAAGCATTAATACTTAATCCAGTTTTACCAGGATTTGCGCCTGATTTAATAGCTTTTAATTCCCTTCTTAATCTAGCCTCATTATTCCCAGAAAATCCACTCATCCCATTTACTACAAATTGAGGAGTGTATAAGCCTTCCGAATTAAACATCCTCTGGTACTGAGTTTGGCGCTCGGTAAATGCCTTCTTCGAAAAAATATCCTTCCACCCTAAATCATCCCAGTAATCCACATGAAAAGAAAGCATTAATACAGAATCATTACCAAAATCAGAATCAGAATAAATTTTTTCAATAATTTCATTTGCTGGCGGACAGCTAGAGCATCCCTGAGAAGTAAAAAACTCCACCAAGGCAAAAGGTTTTTTAATTGGCTCAATACCTTGTGCTAAGCAAGCATGACAATAAGAAATAGCAAAAAGTAACGTTATGCATATTTTCATAGCACAAATTAACACAAAATCAGTGAGGTGAATTACCTGTAAGCCCAAACAAACCACGTAACTTTGTGTTAAGTTAAAACTTAGGAATTATGGAAGACACATTAAAGAACATACTGTATCAAGGACTTGGAGTTATTGCTATAACTCGTGATAAAATTGAAAAGGCTGTTTCTGATTTAGTAGAGAAAGGTAAATTAACTCGTGAGGAAGGGAAGAAATTTGCTGATGAAATAAGTTCAGAAACCAAAAAAGCTGGGGAAGAATTAAAAGAAAATAGCAAAGAAACTATTCGAGAGTGGATAGAGAAATCTGGAATTCCTTCAAGAGAGGAATTTGAAGCTCTTAAAGCGAGAGTTCATGCTTTGGAAAATACTAGTTCTGTAACTGAACAAAAGTGATTTCCAGAGGTAAACGTTACCGTAAGGTCTTTGCTGTTCTTATAAGGCATGGCTTTAGCGATATTGTTGACCAAATTTCAGGTCGCAAATTATCCAAATTTTTTCGTGCCAATCGTTCTAAGGAACAAGAACAACAGCGACTCAATGATCGGTGGATAAGGTTGCGATTGGTACTAGAAGAGCTAGGTCCGACTTACATTAAACTTGGTCAGGTACTTAGTAATCGTCCAGGACTCATACCTGATGAATTGGTTGCTGAATTATCTAAACTTCAGGATGCAGTTCCTCCATTTACATATGAAGAAGTAACAAAAGCATTTATTCAAGACTTCGGTAAAATTCCCGAAGAAATGTTTAAATCTATTGATGTAAAACCTATTGCATCAGCATCCATTGCTCAAGTGCATGTAGCTTATTTGCTTACAGGTGAAAAAGTTGCTGTGAAGGTTCAACGTCCTGAGATAAGAAATATAATCAAGGCTGATATTGAGGTTCTCAAAGATATTGCCTCACTGATGATGCGTTCGGAAGAACTTTCATCCCTACGTCCAAAAGAATTAGTTGGAGCATTTGAACGGTCTATAATTTCAGAATTAAATTTTACCGAAGAAGCTAAGCATCTGAGCAGGTTTGAAGAAAAGTTTTCAGATGATCCATTAGTAAAAATACCTCATTCTTATCCAGATTTTTGTAGCAATCTCATTCTTACAATGGAATACGTTGAAGGAACAAAAATCTCAAACCTAGAAAAGCTTAAATCTGAAGGTCACGACTTAGCATCGCTTGCCAGGAAAGGTTTTGATGCTTATTTCAAGCAAATATTTGAATGGGGATATTTTCATGCAGACCCGCATCCAGGTAATTTACTCATTTTACCAGATCATTCCTTGGGCATTTTAGATTTTGGAATGGTGGGTCGGATAAGTCAGAAAGATCGAAAAGCACTTATTGAGTTTATTATTGGACTTGGAAGAGACGATGCTTCTAGAATTGTAGAAAACGTTGAAAAACTTCAAGGTTCAGAGGTGGAAGATAAGCCTGCTCTTGAAAAAGATATGAGTGCCTTTATTGAAGAATTTGGGACTCAGGCTGTAAAAGACATCGATTTAAACTCGGCAATTGTCAGAGGGAGGGAGCTCATTAATAAACACAAGCTTAAATTAAATCCCGATTTATTTCTTCTATTAAGAACTGTTTCAATGCTTGAAGGTATTGGAACTACGCTTGATCCTGACTTTAAATCTTTAGATGTAATAAAGCCATATGCCTTTAAATTAATTAGGAAACAATTAAACCCTGCAAATCTTTTAAAAAGTAAAGGATTAATTGCCGGCCTAGGTGATTTAATAGCTTTAGCTTCAAGTTTGCCAAGTGATACGCGAAAAATCCTCACTAAACTTAGCAACGATAAATTCAAAATTCAAATTGAGAACCGTGGCACTGATGAGCTTTCCAAATCAATTGGTCAAAGCTCTAAAACTATTGCCTATTCAATTTTAGCAGCAGCATTTTTTGCAGGAGTGTGTTTTTTCTCAATTCAGGCATTTCCAATTTTTGTTTTAGGATTAAGTCTGCCATTATTTCTTTCTCTTATTGCTCTAATTATTACTTTGATTGCAATTTATCGAAACAGTTCAAGTAAAAAATAAGATTTCTGCCTTACGTGAAAAATCAAAGAATTGTCATTACTGGACTTGGTGCAATAACAGCTATCGGCGATACGCTGGATGAGACATGGAATTCGCTAATGCTAAAGAAGAGTGGCATCAATCAAATACAAGCGTTTGACACAACTGGTTTTCCATGCAAGATTGCAGCTGAAATAAAGAATTTTGACATCAATAGAATAGCTGATTTAAAACAAAGAAAAAGACTCGATCGCTCGGCAATGTTTGCTCTTAGTGCTGCGGCAGAAGCAATTGAAGCTTCAGGAATATTAAATTCGATAAGTAACTCCGCTAGAGTTGGTGTTTTCTGGGCTAGTGGTAACGGTGGTATAACTACTGCTGACGCAGGAAGTATTGAATTTGGTAAAACAGGGAAACTAAATTCATTTGGTCCTTTTTTTCAATCCAACGTGCTAATTGATAGTGCCGCTTCAAGGATTTCTCAAAAGTTTGGCTTTAAGGGACCCAACCTAACTATTGTTTCAGCTTGCTCATCTGGTAATTCAGCATTAATTACAGCCCAAGCATACATACAAACAGGACTTTGTGATGTTGCTATTGTTGGAGGCTCTGAGGCTGCTATAAGTCAGTCTGTTGTTGCCGGTTTTTCTGTCATGAAAGCTCTTTCGACCAAAAATGGCGATCCTGAAAATGCTTGCGCCCCATTTTCAGCAAGTAGAAATGGTTTTGTTATTGGAGAAGGCGCAGCAGCAATGATTCTTGAAAAAGAGAGTGATGCTTTAGAAAGAGGCGCCTTGATAAAATCATATTTTAAAGGAGGTTTCACAAGCAATGATGCTGGACATATTACAAGTCCCGATACAAGTGGTGCTGGAGCTGCTTACTGCATAAGAGAAGCGTTAAGGGATGCAGAAATTCAGTCACATGAAGTTGATGCAATATACTCTCATGGCACATCTACCCTACTTGGTGACTTATCTGAATACAAATCATATGTCGGTGTTTTTAAGGATTCGTTGAGATACATCCCTGTAGTAGCGTCGAAAAGCATGACAGGTCACTTACTTGGAGCTTCGGCAGCATTAGAGAGCGTTTTAAGTATTGAAATGCTTAGTCGACAAGTAATTATTCCTCATAGATTCGCTGGTAGAATGGATGATTCTATGCAAAACCCCCCTTTATTTTTACCTGAAGTTGGAGTTGAGATAAAGTTAAGAAACGTGCTAAATCATGCAAGTGGCTTTGGTGGCCAGCATGCGAGCACTGTATTTTCAATAGATTAATCGCCCGAAAGCAATAACAGCCATGCTTTTCTGACCTCTCCTTCATCAAGTAATTTTGCAGCTACTCGATGTAAGGCAAAATCCGCCGAAGGCGCAGAATTCATTAAAACATCTCTTTCACTAGAATTTCGAAATGTTTCAACAGCCACTTTATCAGGTAGTTCTTCAACATTACCAAGCATACCCAAATTATTTCCAGTCAAGATTGGCGAAAATCGAATAGAGTCTGGGATTGAATCTACACCGATACCAAGCGAGCTGATAGGTTTTTCTACCTCAAAAAGAGCTGCACCATGAGCACGGCAATACCAATTCCCGCCCATGCGCGAAACAAGATCTATTTTCTGTTGATCAATGCCATGGTTAGCATCCAAAACAAGATCATTTACATGCACTAATACTATTTCACAAACAATCAAATTTCCTGCACCACCTTGATCTCCGAGATGAATTACGTCCTTCACTTTACATTCAAATTGAACCGGTGACTCTTTTACTCTAGGAGGTTTTACCTTTAAGGAAGGTTCTTCAGTAAATCCGGATTTCGCAAATTCACTGACTCCTTTGGGATATTCAGTGCTCGATAATGACATTTGCTGAACCATATCATAATTCACCACATTTATTACCACTTCAGGAACTTCCATAACGTTTTCTAAAGTGTGTTTTATAGTATTATCTCTAACTCTTCTAGCAGGAGAAAAAATCAATGTAGCAGGATTTGAGCCGAAAGCATTGAAAAAACTATAGGGACTTAGATTTACCCTGCCGTTTTTATCTATTGTACTTGCAAATGCAATTGGTCTTGGAGCAATAGCGCCTAACATAATTGCATGTAATCTTCCCGTTGAAATCTCTGAAGGATCTACTATCATTTCCTCTGTCTTGATGTTTCTGTAAAAGTAAAAATTCTCATTGGAGAACTATCATTCTGACGCAAGTTGCCTTCGCTTATTTTTATTCTTTTTGTTAAATTTTGTTGTATATATAGATTTTTAGATAAATTTGTGCTGCTACCTAAATTAAATAAAAATTAAACGCTACATGGATTTTAACGAGCAGACTGATCGCGAGGAGATTTACTCAAAGCCCGTAAGAGCAGGAAAAAGAACTTATTTCTTTGATGTAAAAAGCACCAAAGGAGATGACCTTTATCTAACTATAACTGAAAGTAAAAAGCGTTTCAGAGATGACGGAACTTTCTTTTATGAGAAGCACAAAATCTTTCTTTATAAAGAAGATTTTGAAAAGTTTGCTGAAGGATTAAATGATTCAGTAAATTTTATTGTTGCTAATAATGGACAACAATCTTCAGGAACAGATACTAGTTCACCCCGTTCTGAAAATCAGCCAGAAGAAGCCGATAAGAGCACTTCTGAATGGTCTAATGTTGATTTCGAAGATCTCGATAACAGCAGCAGCTAGTTTACGAAAGTACAATCACCGCTAGGGCACTTACTATAAAGTAGGAAGAAATACCTGCGGCTCCACCATAGTCTTTAGCTATTCTTTGTCCAAAAAACACTGAAAGTAAAGAAGCCATTGAGAATAATGCTCCAAACATTGCTATTCGCGGACTATTATGAATGATAAGTTCTACAATACCATAGGCTGATAAAAACCCTGCTAAAAGTTCGAATACAGTCAACATAATAAATAGCAAAGGAGCCAGACTGCTTAAGAATGTTGCAGAAAAATGTCCTGAAATACTGCTTAGGTTCTCTCTGAAATTTTTCAATTTATCTAAGCCTGATTGAAGAAAGAGAATAGAAAAAAAAGCAGAGAATCCAATCCTTACAAGCATTAAAGCTGTTGGTGAAGTGATAAAAAACTGATCCATGGTAGCTTGATGTAGTTCAATCAAATATACTAGCTACAGGCTATCATTAAGCATGGTGACAGCTTTTTCACTACCTAGTTTTGAAATTTCAGTTTACTTCAAACTAACAACAGCTAAAACTGCTAGGCTTAATTTAGACTCACAACCCACTTTCAATAATCATGTAATCAGCTACTTAGATATAAACTTATTAAGTATAACTAAAGAAATAGATCAACTTTTAAGCTTTACCCAAATAATTCAGATATCCAGCTTTATGCAGAGCTAATGCTTGTATAGTATCTTGATGGACGATTTGAAAATCTTGATCAACTAAACTTCTGATTTGAGAAATTGGAAGCTTTTGAGAGTATACTTCAGCCTTTAGGTAATTTAATATATCAGTTAAATGATCCATCCCTCTTATATTTCCTGCTCTTCCTGTAGCAACTCCTATTAACGCAAATTTTTTCCCTCTGAAAATATCTGGCGTACATGCATCAATCAAAAGTTTAAGTATGCCAGGGAAACTCCCATTATATTCAGGCATCACAATGACAAATTCATCTGCTGAACCAAAAATCAAATGTCCAAACTCTCTAAGGCCGTGCTCTGGTTTACGATACATCCCATCATTTAAAAATTCGCCAGGTACTTTTTCTAAATCAAATAATTGAGCCTCAAACCCGTCGCCCTTAAGCATTGAAAGGTAGTTTTCGGAGACTTTTTTAGTCATGCTATTGTGACGATTTGTAGCTGATATTACAGATATCATTTTCTTCTTAGTATTTTGTGCCTAAATAATTATGCTATGGATATAACCTATTTCGGTCACTCTTGTTTTCAAATTAATTCAAAAGGCACAAAAATACTCTTTGATCCTTTCATACGACCAAATCCTTTGGCATCAAAAATTCAGGTTGAAACTATTCTTCCAGATATAGTGATCATTTCACATGGACATGGTGATCATATTGCTGACGCTGAAGAAATAATAAAACGATCGTCAGCAAAATTCTTTACCAATTATGAGATTTACACTTGGCTTAGCAATAAGGGTTTAAAGAATGGACACTCAATGAATACAGGCGGTAGCGTAAAGTTCGACTGGGGAAAGTTAAGTTTAACACCTGCTTGGCATTCGAGCAGTTTACCCGACGGTTCTTATGGAGGAAGTGCTAATGGGATTCACCTTCAATTACCTGAAGCCAATGTTTATTTCGCAGGTGATACCGATTTGTTTAGTGATATGAAATTGATTAGAGAAAGATACAACCCCACAATTTCATTTCTTCCAATTGGAGATAACTTCACAATGGATTGTCGTTCAGCAGCTATTGCTGCAGAATATCTTGGCACAAAGAAAGTAATAGGAATGCACTTCGACACATTTCCTCCTATTGAAATAGATAAATCAGAAGCTTTTCAGCTATTTAAGGAGAAAGGGATAGAATTGATTTTGATAGAAATTGGTGCAACTATCAGTATTTGAGAAAATAATAAAACAACTTAACGTATTCGTTATTTACCATGAGAAGTCCTGATTCTTCAGCCCACCAAAGGTTTTCATCATAACCAGAACTTGGGGCACCTCTTAGTATTAACTCAATATCGGCATCTTCGAAAATATCTCTAAATGCATAGTTCATTCTATGGGTATGAAATTTATCAGAAACGACTATGACTCGTTTGAAATTGTTCGATTTGCAATAACTCAAAATAGCCCCACTTTCCTCTCTTGTAGAAGAGCCTACATGCAGAACTTCAATACGTTCGTTTGATACACCAGCTGAAATTAATGACATCTTACTTAGGTCAGCCTCATCCAAAGTAACATCTATAACCTTAAAAAGTAGAGGAACCTGAATCCCTGTGCAAACTACCTTTGGTGCCCATGATGACTTTAGCAGTCTCGCAGCTTCTGCAGCTCGATCAGCGGGGCTTCCGCTTAAAACAAAAATAGCCTCCGACTTTTTTAATTCATCTTCATGTATGAGGTAATTACCAGCTAGTCTCATTAAAGGATGCCTAAAAAGAATAACTATAAATATCACTCCAAGAAATATTAATAGGCGCAACAAACACCAACGGATGATTTTTTTCGTTTGCATGGTGCTAACCTACATAATTCATAAATTACTAAAACATTCTTCTGCTAATAACGATGTTAAAAATGCTGTTCATGATAAAAGTGATTTTTTCTTCGCAGCCTTACTTAATATTGTATTTTGCCTTCAACATTTAAACATGCGACATCTCTTCATTTTAATACTTTGTTTCACCTTTTCTTTTGGCGCATCCGCTCAAACAGTTAAAAGACAAGTTATTCAATTTTCGGGCGTAGTTGTAAGCAGCGATAGCCTTGTGCCCGTGCCTTACACCAACTTAAGTGTTCGAAATTCATACTACGGAACCATAGGTGACTATTATGGATTTTTCTCCTTCGTTGCTCAAGCTGGTGACACAATCAACTTTAGTAGCATTGGTTACCAAACTGCGAGTTACGTTATCCCATCTGAGCTGGAAGAAAATCGTTATTCGATTATTCAAGTTTTAAACAGAGATACAATTCAACTTGCAACCACGGTAATTTATGCCTGGCCATCGAGAGAACAGATTTATGAATATTTTCTGACTGCTCCTGTGCCTGATGATGATCTTGAAAGGGCTAGAAAGAATCTTGAGCAGGAAACTCTTGCTAATGTGGCTATGAAAATGCCAATGGATGGATCTATGAATTATAGAAATACGATGAATAACTATAACACTCGTTTATATAATGCAGGACAAATTCCTATGAACAATCTTCTTAATCCTATAGCCTGGGCTAAATTCGTTGAAGCTTGGAAAAGAGGTGATTTTAAATCAAAATCAAAGTAAGAATAGTAGAATAGAATGAAGTTAACCCTTTTCACGCTCTTTACTCTAGGCTTTTCGATTTGTGTATTTGCTCAGAAATCTAACCTTAGTGGTAAAGTTACAGGAGAACAAGGCAATCTCCTTTCAGGTGTCGTTATTTATCCAGTCTCTAATCTTCAAAAGGCTGTCACTACAGATGCCGACGGTCAGTTTTCTTTAGATCTTGATCCTGAAGTTCAGTACCAAATTGTTTTTCAGCTTTTCGGCTTCAAGCCAGATACATTAGGTATTAGGCTTAATATCGATGAACAAAGAAAAATTTCAAGATACCTTTCAAAAAAAATTACAGATATCTCAGAATTCGAGGTAGTTGATAAAGGCGACAGACAATTAGGTATCACCAGACTAGATCCTAAAATTGTAAATACCATTGTTGGGCCAGGAGGTGGAATTGAAATGACCTTGAAAACTCTTCCCGGAGTTTATTCAAATAATGAGCTTAGTTCGCAATACTCGGTTAGAGGAGGCAACTATGATGAAAATTTGGTTTACGTTAATGATGTAGAAATCTATCGTCCCTTCTTGGTAAGAGCAGGTCAGCAAGAAGGTTTAAGCTTTGCAAATCCTGCTATGGTTAAGGAACTTAGGTTTTCTGCAGGTGGCTTTGAAGCCAAATACGGCGATAAGATGTCGTCTGTTTTAGATATCACCTATAAACGTCCAAAAGAATTTGCTGGCTCCGCTCAAGTGAGTGTTCTTGGAGGAAACCTTCAACTAGAAGGAGCTACAAAAAATTATCGGCTTTCAGGGATGATTGGTGCGCGGTATAGAACAACTCAATACTTATTAAACAGCCTAGATGTTCAGGGACAATACCGCCCTGCATTTACTGATATTCAGGCATATGTGCTTTATAATCTAACGGATAATTGGGATATTGACTTCTTAGCAAACTATGCAGTAAACAACTACAGGGTTTTTCCTCAAAGCCAAAGAACTGAGTTCGGCACCATCAATCAAGCGCTTCAGCTTAGGGTATTTTTCGATGGAAGAGATCAAAGCAGATTCGCCACAGGAATGGGCGCAGTCACTACCACTTACCGCCCAAATAGCAAACTTAAATTGAAGTTAATTGCTTCAGGATTTAATTCTTCTGAAACAGAACGCTCTGACGTAGCAGGCGAATATTTTATTGATGAGCTTGAAAGAGACCTAGGAAGTGAGAATTTCGGAGATGTTGCTTTTAATAGAGGAATAGGTAGATATCAAACTTTCCTTAGAAACCGACTGAATTATCAAGTTTTTAATGTCGAACATAAAGGTTATTTAGAAAAAGAAGACCACTTTTTTCAATGGGGTATTCGTGCTCAACAAGAGAGAATTCAAGATGAGTTAAAAGAGTGGCGTCAGGTTGACTCTGCAGGCTTCAACATTCCTGCAGCTCCTTCTGATTCGATATTCCTCGATAATGTTATTCGTGCCGATACTGCTTTCCAAAGCATGCGGTATCAAGGTTATTTCCAAGATAACTTCCAATGGAGAAGAGATTCAATTGATTTTTCTCTAACGGCTGGTATTCGCGCTAATCACTGGACTTTAAACGGGCAAACAATCGTCAGTCCTCGACTTGTTTTTTCTTTAAGTCCACTAACGTGGGAAAGGGATATCACCTTTAGAGCTGCCGTCGGGCATTATGCCCAACCGCCTTTTTATAGGGAGCTCCGAGGGTTTACTGGTAATGTGAATACCAATTTGAAAGCTCAGGAAAGTTGGCATTTTATTACAGGTGCAGATTTCACGTTTACCGCTTGGAACAGGCCTTTCAACTTTTATGCAGAAGGATATTATAAAATCCTGAGGAATCTGGTTCCGTATGAAATTGATAACGTTAGAATTAGATATTACGCCGAAAATATCTCTGATGGCTATGCTGCTGGTCTTGACATGAAAGTAAATGGTGAATTTGTGAAAGGAGTTCAGTCTTGGGCAAGTATGAGTATTATGCAAACCCAAGAGGATATTCGGAATGATTTCTACTACGATTACTACAACAGCGCAGGGGAATTAATTAGACCAGGATTTACCTTCGATAATACAGCAGTTGATTCAATTAGACAAGAGCCCGGATTTGTGCCTCGTCCAACCGATCAACGATTTAATTTCAGTTTGTTTTTTCAAGATTACCTTCCTAAAAACGAAAGTATTGCCATGCAAATTACACTTGTTTTTGGCTCGAGACTTCCAGTAGGACCACCGGACTTTAATCGTTACCGCGACACACTCAGAATTCCCGCCTACAGAAGAGTTGATATAGGTGTTACAAAGCATTTTATTAGCCCCGATAGACCTGTAAAACCTTCCTCTCCATTGAGACATTTGGAGACTTTTTCACTAAGTTTAGAAATCTTTAACCTATTAGGAATAAATAATACTGTTTCTTATTTATGGATTAAAGATGTAACAAATAGACTTTATGGTGTGCCTAACTACCTTACAAACAGGCTTATAAATCTCCGATTGCAGATGACTTTCTAAATTCAACTATGAAAATAAATAAGTCGATTGTTCAGTATTTGTTCCTTTCATATGCAATTTGCTGGCTAGTAGCAGGACTTATATATTTTCTAGAAATACCCTATGGATCAGTTACTTCTTCCATTTTGGTTGCTGTTTTATGCATGCCTGCTCCTGCCATTGCTTCATTCATTATAATGAAGTTTGTATTAAAAAGGCCACTTGTTGAGTTAGGAGTAAATTGGAAAACTGCAAATAAAACATTTCTCTATTTAACCCCAATTTGGCTTATTATCTGGGTAATATTCTACTATATTTTGGTCTATGTTTTAGGAAGTTTATTTGGATCAGATCTATTTGGAATGCTAGATTTTAGCAGAGATGGATTACTTAATAAAATTGAAGAATTAGGACAAGGTCAAATTGATCCCGAAACATTAAATATTCCATCAATACCTGTGGTGATGAGCTTTATCATTTTAGGAGGTATTGTGGCAGGTAGCACTATTAATTTGATTTTCACTTTGGGCGAAGAAATTGGCTGGCGAGGATTCCTTTATAATCAACTTCAAGATCATTCACTTCATTCACGCGTCATTTTTACTGGATTTGTCTGGGGTCTTTGGCATGCTCCATTAATAGCTATGGGACATAATTTTCCAAGCTATCCATTGATAGGAATTTTCATCATGATTGTCTTCTGCATTGTTTTATCGTACCCGATGGATTGGTTAAGAAGAACATCCAAGAGCGTTCTCGGACCAGGTATTTTTCATGGAATGATTAACGGCACTGCTGCCGGAATGATGGTTTTTGTTACCTCTGGTAATGAACTCCTTTCTTCAGTTGTTGGAATTACAGGAGTCTTAGCTTTTACAGTTGTTTACTTCTTTCAAAATCTTTTTTCTACTAAACTGCTTGCTTGATTCGTATTACATTTGCGGCGATGAAAAAATATCTTTTAACAATTGCTGCAATTTCTTTCGGCATAGCTGCTCAGGCTCAGGAGAAGCACCTTAGCAACATAAAACAACTAACCTTTGGTGGTGATAATGCTGAGGCTTATTTCAGCTTTAACGATAGCATGCTCACGCTTCAAATTACTAATCCTAAGGAAAATATTCCTTGTGATCAAATTTACAGTATGAGGCTCAACCAGTCGGGCGAAATACAGAGAAACCTCATTTCAACAGGAAAAGGAAGAACAACATGTTCGTTTTTTATGCCTGGAAACCAAGAGGTTTTATTTGCTTCCACCCATGAAGCAGATAAGGCTTGTCCACCCACACCTGAACGAAGAACAGACGGGAAATACCTTTGGCCAATTTATAACACGTTCGATATTTACATTTCAGATTTGAATGGAAACATAAGCAGAAAACTGGTTGAAGCTCCAGGATATGACGCTGAAGCGACTGCTTCTCCAGATGGTAAAATGATTGTTTTCACCTCAGACCGTTCAGGTGATCTTGAGCTTTACACCATGAATATTGATGGTAGTAATGTGAAACAAATAACATTTGGACTTGGATATGACGGCGGAGCCTTTTTCTCACCTGATAATAAAAAGCTAGTTTTCAGAGCTTCTAGACCTGAAGCTGAAGAAGATATTAAAGAATACAAAGACCTTTTGAAAGAGGGACTTGTTGCTCCAACAGCTATGGAGATATACACTTGTAATATAGATGGATCTGATTTGAAACAAATTACCAAACTAGGTAAAGCCAATTGGGCACCGTACTACCATCCTTCAGGAAAAAAAATAATATTCTCTTCTAATCATGCTTCAGAAAGAGGTTACGACTTTAACCTTTTTATGATAAATATTGACGGTACTGGTTTAGAACAAATAACTTTCGAAAGCAACTTTAATGCATTCCCAATGTTCTCCTATGATGGTAAAAAAATAGTCTTTTCATCAAATAGAAATAACGGCGGAACAAGAGACACGAACGTATTTATTGCCGACTGGAAAGAATAAAAAAAATCAACATGAAAAAAGTATTAATCATTTCATTTATTTCTTTTTTAAGCCTTCAATTAGCCTCTCAAACTTGGTTTCATACAGATAGCATTATGAAACATATAAGCTATCTCGCATCAGATGAGCTTGAAGGTAGAGGCACTGGAACAGAAGGTGAAAAGAAAGCAGGAGAATATATTATCAAAAACTTCAAGAAGTGGGAAATAAGTCCAGTTGGAAAGTCTAAATCCTATCTCCAAGAATTCGACTTCAAAGCTGGAATGCATGGTCAAGGCGGAAGAGATGGCAAAGCAAATAATGTTATCAATTATCTTGACAATTCAGCAAAATATACTGTTGTAATTGGGGCTCATTACGATCACCTTGGCACTGGAGTAGATGGTCATTCTCTTGATCCTCATTCGGCGGGAAAGATTCACAATGGTGCTGATGACAATGCTTCAGGAACTGCAGGAGTTCTCGAGCTTGCTAGATATTTTGCAACTAACAAAGAAAAAGAGCCATTTAACTTCCTTTTCATCTGTTTTTCAGGTGAGGAACTTGGCTTATTGGGTTCCGATTATTTCGTTAACAACCCAGAAATTGATCTTAAAAAGGTGACCTGTATGATAAATATGGATATGGTAGGCCGACTTAAAAAGGACGCCCCTGTTCTTGAAGTTGGAGGAGTTGGAACAGCACCTGAGTGGAATGATATATTGAATAAATTTCAGTCGAGAGCAATGAAAATCCAGTTGGATTCCTCAGGAGTTGGTCCTTCAGACCATACTTCTTTTTATAATAAAGATATTCCTGTTTTACACTTCTTTACAGGCACACACGCTGATTATCACAAACCTGAAGACGATGTTGAAAAGATTAATGCTCCAGGTGAAGAGGCTGTTTTAATGGTTATTTCAGGTGTTATTGCCCAATTACCCACAGATAGAAAACTTGAGTTTTTGAAAACCCGCAATATTTCTATGAACTCATCAACAAGCTTTAAAGTAACATTAGGTATTATGCCCTCTTACGCTGGAGAAGTTGATGGCTTAAAGGTTGAAGCAGTTTTGGATGAGAAGCCTGCCTCAAAGGCAGGGATGGAAGATGGTGATATAATAATCAATATGGGTGATATGAAAATTCACGATATTCAAGATTATATGAAAGCGCTAGGGACTTTTGAAAAGGGTCAAACCACCAAAGTGAAAGTGCTTAGAAATGATAAACCTGTTGAATTAAATGTGACTTTTTAAATAAGTTCAAACAAAACGCCCAGATATCCAATTTAAATTGGGTATCTGGGCGTTTTCATAGTACGAAATATATTATTTCTTAATAAATCTCGAGATTCTCAAATCTGGTCCATTATTGACTAAAACTGTATATAATCCAGGTGCGTAGTTTTCAGTATCGATTGATTCGCCATCATAAACCCAAACTCTGTTAACAACTGTTCCTGTTGAATTAAGTATTGTAAGCTGAGCTCCTTCAGCTTTCAAAATCTTGAAAAATCCATCCGTAGGATTTGGAAACAAAATAGCTTCCTCAATTTGAGTTGTTCGTAATCCAGAAGGTTCAGAATAAACATAATTACCTCTTTGGCTATTTAGCCAAATAGAACTATTACTATCCCAATATGTAGATAGCATTTGGGCAACTTTACCGAATGAGGTGTTAGTGTATTCAATCTTAAAGTTATTTATCCAACTTTCAGTGCTATTTACCCAAGCATCTCTTGATTCTAAGATTAAATTATTGGAAGCATCATACTCAAATGTAGATTGTGAAGAATTAACCCATGCTCCGCTTACAAATGCCTCTCGAAAGGAGGTTATTACTTTACCGGAACTTGAATATGTATTTGCTATTCTCTGATAATCTACCCAATCCTGAGTATCCGTTGAATATAGGTAACTTGCAGATGTTACAGCATTTTCTTGATTATCAGGCACTTGGGAAGTCTTAAAATTAGCCAACCATGATTCAGATTGAGCATCCCATAGATTGTAAATAATCTGAGTTAGAAAACCATTCTCATCATATTCACTAACGTTAAAAGAAGAAGGCACTTTTACGCCATCCACATAATTCTCAACAAGAAACGACAGAACGTAGCCTTCAGGTGAATATTCATAAGTGCTTATGCTAAAAGCGTCCCATTGCATTGATGTAGTATTATATAAGCTAGAAATAAGACTGTCTATTCTCCCATTCGCGTCAAAATAAACAGTGTCCCGAAAACTATCATACCAAGAACTATTAGAAACATCATATTGATTAAAATCAGTTTGAACCAGATTCTCTACATCATCATAAAAATAGAGGTAGCGAAAAGTATATTGCCAGTCCTCATTTAACCAACTCTCTTGGGTGTAAGATTGGAGTAATTGAGCTTTCACATTAAACATCAAAGTAATGCAAACAAATATTAGGATGATTTTTTTCATTCGTGTATTTAATTTTTGTTTTAGGCTCTTTTACTCATTCGGTAGGGTTTTGTTCTAAATAACGATATCTTTAAAACTAAATCACATCCGTCCAAGACGTTTTAATATAAAAAATAGTTTCCTGATTTGATGCTG
>JBBEBC010000125.1:0-16188 GCA_040882555.1 Bacteroidia bacterium | reverse complement strand
ATCCAAGAACCAATAGCTTCTCGATTGGTGACGACTCCTTGAAGTTTAATTTTCAGGTAATTGTTTTCTGTTCCATTATTTTCCCAAATCTGCAAGCCATCTGGTGCAGTGCTGTATGAAACCAGATCTGGTGCGCCATCATTATTTATATCTCCTAAAGCCGCTGAAAGGGATGCTGATTGCCCAAATAACCCCGAATTATTATCTATTTCAAAAATTGTTTCTAAATTTCTAAAAAGATAATTATCTCCAGGCGATGGTTGAGTACAAACGAATAAATCTTGTAGCATATTATTGTCGTAGTCAATCCAAACCCCTGCCCAACCTCCTTGATAGAGTTGTACATTATAATCTGCTCCAGATTCTGAAAAGGTTCCATTTCCTTGATTAATATGCAGCAGAGCAGGTCCAAAAGCATTATTTGTTATAAATACATCAAGATTTCCGTCGTTATTCATGTCGCCAACTGTGCCTGTCATTGATTCGATGCCATATAATACGCCTGCTTCTTGGCTTACATCCGTGAATGTTCCATCTCTGTTATTTTTATATAAGTGGTTGTCGAAGAAGACCCTGTCATTCAAAACAAATAGATCTGGCCATAAGTCATTGTCATAATCAAACCACACCGCAACGAGTGATTTAGCGTATCCATCACTTACCCCAGCTATTCCTGAAACTTCTGTAAAAGAACCATCTCCGTTATTCTTATAAAGCAGGTTTCTTGTTGGATTTTGTGTATTAATTCCATCATCATAATAAGGCAAATACAAGTCGATGAAACCATCTAGATTGTAATCGGCCCAGCATTGCGCATATGCATTGCTTAATTGAGGTATAATGCCTGATGTTAATGCAACATTGGAGAAATTGAAATCGCCATCATTTTCAAACAAAAAATAACCATCAAATTGTGTATTAAATCCTATATCTAGATCTCCATCATTCTCAATATCAACCCAACAAACGCTTGTGAAATTTGCAGTAAACTGCAAATCAAGAAAAAAAACCTCCTCAAAAAAACCCTGATTATTTAGGAAAAACCGAGGAAAAGAATCATAATTCAATAAAACGAGATCATCATAACCATCTACATTCCAATCATAAAGGCTTATTCCATTACCAAGGCTTACTGCTTCTATGCCATCTATATTAGTATAAAAATCAGAAATACTCATAAATGGTAAGCCTCTACTTTCACTCACTTCAGTAAAGACTTGCCCTTGGAGAAGTTGGGGATTTAGGGATAATACAATAATACTCCAAAATAATAATTTACTCATTTTCAATACTCAACGATAAAAATTAACCTTCTAAATATACAAACTGAATCTTTATCAAAATACAAATGCAATATTAAAAAGCTTCAGAGATAGGCTTTTTGACAACATTGAGTATTATTTTTTCAAAGCCGTTATCAACGCTAGCGAGTGATCAAAGTTTGTTTTAATGAAATACAATCCTGTTTCAAGCTCAGATAAATCAATTTGATTTTGAAGTGCTGCTATTTGATAAGTTGCAATTAGTCTGAATTGTGAATCATAAAAGTCTAACTCGAAATTTTCATTCTGGGGCTCAAAGTTTAGAACAGAATTAAATGGATTTGGAAACATCAAAAAATTCTGATGACCTATTAAGGTACTCGTGCTTAATGATGAAGGTAAAAAGTGTTCATTGATTTCAATACAATCATTCGCATCCTTGACGGTGCAAACAAGTTGGATAGCTTCATTTGCATTAACACATTCAAAGGCTAGTCCTGATGAACTTTGAAATGCATCCATCTCGCCTATCCTGTAAAATTCGCACAGAATTTCGTAAGGGGGAAGTCCTCCTGATGGAAATGTAGAACCCATCCACATCGAAGAACAAGGAGAATTCGTAGAAGACAGTTCTGTCTCGATAGAAAAATTTATTTGGTCTGGATAAGAAATATCCAGATACCCCTGAATAAAGCAACCGCTTTGGTCTTCAAAAGTGAAAGTAACGACTTCGGTATTTACATTTTCTAAAACTGTAGAAAAGAAATTGTCATTCCACAAAACTGAATCAATAGGAAAGCCTTCTGGGTTGGCTATTTGAATACTTGAAGTAAAATCATTAAAACATTGCGGGTCTGAAGTCACCACTAGATATTCAGTTGGTTCATTAAAGCTGATTGATACTGTATCTGAGTGATATATTAATTGGTTATTTTGAACTGAAACATAATACTGACCTGATTCTACAACGTTAAAATATTGAGTTGTATCGCCGTTATTCCATAAATAGGAGTCTGCAGTTCCAGCATCGAGCAGGACAGAATCTCCTATACATGCATTTATAATGGGCGTTTGAGAAATATTTAAGACGAAAGAACTGCCTTCTTTAATTATCAATGTCTGATTAGCCTGCAATTGATAAAACTTATCTATTATACCGCTTGGCCAGCGGATGATAAGACTATCTGCCTGAGTATATTGATTTAAGGAGAGCATATTCCACTGCGAATTTTGAGATAAATATTGCTCCCCATTCAGAGTATAACTTGTCTGACAAAATCCTTCAGTGTATACTTCTATCCAGGCGCCAATTCCATCACGATTGGAAATTTCTCCTTGCAGTGCAATTTTAAGTGTATTATAATCAACCTCAGCGAGTTGCCAAAGTCTCGTACCCATTTCTTCAAAACTATGAGATAACAAATCAGGCCTTCCATCATTATTATAGTCGCCTTTTGCCATCGAATAGGTTTGACCACTAAAATTTACTAAATCTCCATCCTGATAAATACTAAATGACGATCCTGAGTTCCTGAAATAAAATAGTGAATAATCACTAAAATAACTGTCAGAGGTTGCAACCACCAAATCTAGTTTTTGATCTCCATTTCCATCAAGCCAAACGGCACCCCAACTGAAAGCCATAAGCTGAACTCCTTCTACTGAAGCGACTTCTGTAAAGATTCCTTGCGCTGAACCCTGATACAATTTATTACCATTTCCATTTGTTGAGTAAATGTCCATCCAGCCGTCATTGTTAAAATCTCCGATAGTAGCAGACATTGGTTCATAATACTGGTCAAATGCCATTTCATTACTTACGTCTGAAAAGGTTCCATCCTGATTATTACGGTATATATAATTGTGATATTGGAACCGATCATTAAAAACGAACAAATCTTGCCAACCATCTTTATCATAGTCGAGCCAAACCGAAATAAAAGTTGTCTTGTAACCATTACCGACTCCTGTTGAAGAGGTGACGTCGGTAAATGTACCGTCGCCGTTATTTTTATAAAGATAGTTTGTTCTTAAAGGTAAAATCCACTCACCTTGGTAATTACACAGGTATACATCAATAAAACCGTCGTTATTATAATCTCCCCAAGATTGCCCATAGCCTTGTGAGTTAGCTTGACTAATACCGCATGACCAGCTCACGTTAGTAAACGAAAAATCACCTTCGTTTCGGTAAAGGACGAAAGCCCCATCGGTTCGATTTAGGGCGAGATCTGCATCACCATCATTGTCATAATCTACCCAATTTACAGATTTGAAATTGCCTGGCATATCGATTCCTGGAAGATTCACTTCTTCAAAAGTTCCATTATTATTCTGAAAAAATTGTGGCACCGAATTATCGTTGCACAGCACGATGTCATCATATCCATCCCAATTCCAATCATAAAAACTCACTCCATTACCATACTGACCCGAACAGAAACCACTTAGACCAACTGATTGGGATATCTCCTGAAAATTTTGAGAATGAATATTTAAAGAAAAAACTAGGGCACAGGATGAAATTAGTGAGGCATCCTTCAAAACCGCAAATGAGAACCTGAATGAATGATTCGTTAGGAAAATCTTCTTCATAAACAACTTGCATAGATGGCACAGCCACGAATCGAGAACTTATAAAGCAGAAATAATTAATCTAACTCCTTGACGAAACGAGAACTGAGTTTCAATAATACGGCATTTTCAAATTAAAACCAATTTGTTTGAATTTAGATGTATGATTTTTTTGCAAAAAAATCAAGCTTCAGAAAATGAGGCACAAAAAAAGCCGGACTCTGTTGAGTCCGGCTTTGCAACGGGATAATATCAGATTATGCCTGACGCTTCACGTTCACGGCATTTAAGCCTTTTCTACCTTCTTGTAAATCAAAAGTTACGTGATCATTTTCACGTACCTCATGTACAAGTCCGGATACATGGACAAAAAATTCTTTGTCCGATTCATTGTCTTTAATAAATCCAAATCCCTTGGATTCATTGAAGAACTTTACAATTCCATTTTTCATTAGTAAATTATTATGGCGCAAAGGTAATTCATTTTAACAAGCGCAACACATGAGTTGAAATATTGTCTATTAACTCGCGAATTCCTTTACAGAAAAGCCAAGTAGAGATAATTGCTGCCAAAACGAAGGGTAACTTTTTCCAACAACATGGGGATTTCTGATAGCAGCCTTCCATAAAACAGTACTTAAAATTGCTGCGCCCATAGCAATCCGATGGTCATCATAGGTTTCAAAAATCACCATCCTGTCGGTTCTTAGTTCTTTAGCGTCTATCATCAATAAATCGCTATTTAACAAAGAACTTTTAACACCAACCTTAGCAAGCTCTTTCATTACAGCCTCCACCCTATCAGACTCCTTCACTCGTAAAGTGGAAAGTCCGCTAAAGTAAATTTTCATCCGTTTAGCGGCTGCAGTGAAAGCCAGTGTTGGAAATAAATCTGGAAATTCGGCTACGTCGAAAGCCAATTCATGCATGATAAGCTCTTCATTTGAGATAACTATTCCGGATTCAGTTTCTGTTGTTTTAACCCCGAAAAATTTAAATACATCAACACATGAAGCATCCCCTTGAAGTGAATCTATACCTAAACCTTCGAGCTCAATTCTTGAACCTTTGAGAAGAGAAACTATTCCATACCAATAAGATGCGGAGGACCAATCCTTTTCAATTTTAATTTCAACAGGCTTCAAACTTGAAATATTGAAATTCACTTCATGCTTATTGACTGAAATGTCAAAACCGCATGCTTGCATGAGTTTGACAGTCATTAACAAATAACTCACAGAAGGAAAATCTTTAGGGAGCTTTAAATGAAGGCCTTGCTCAAATAATGGGGCTGCCAATAATAAGGCTGAAGCGAATTGACTGCTTTCTGATGGGGCTAATTCGAGCTCTCCCCCCCGGATAGATTTCCCTGAAATTGAAATAGAAATCTCCTTGTCTTTGTTAACAATTTCAACCTCCGCGCCCAAAGAATTCAATGCTAAAACGAGTGCGTCAACAGGTCTTTTCATTAAGCGATCGCTGCCTCTTAAAACGCCTTCATAGTTGACTGTTGCTGCAAGAAAAGCCATAAGAAACCTCAATGTTGTTCCACCTTCACCAACATACATTTCAGTGCTTTTTTCTTCAATACACCGTTTAAGATTCCGGCTATCTTCTGCATCAGAGTAACCGATGCCTTTTACTAAACCATTCGTTACTGCTTCCAAAATAAGTATACGATTGCTCAAACTTTTTGAGGCTGGCAATTCAATTTTAACTCGAGGACTAACTACTGGTGAAATTAATTCTACTAATTCAGGCATTCGAAATATAATTTTGAATTGACTGCCTTATTAGCAAATCATCAGGAAAACAGTCACGTAGTGGATTTCCTGGTGAAGTAAGCAGGACAAAAGATGTAGATCCTGATTTATTTTTTTTATCAGATTTCATCAATTCGATAAGATCATCGGCTTCAGAAAGCGAGACTTCAATCCTTGCATAGTTAGAACTTATGAAGTTCCTCAATTCTTGGAGCTTTTCTTTGTTAGCATTTTGAAAAAATCCTTCAGAAATAAATGATTCTATCCAAAGGCCCGCAGCAACAGCGTGACCATGCAAAAGCACCTTGTTTTTTGAAAAATAAAGCGATTCGAATGCATGCGCAGTAGTGTGTCCAAGATTTAATATTTCTCTAATTCCTTTTTCGTGGAAATCGTGTTGAGTGATTTTAAGCTTAAACCTGATTGAGTTCGCAATCCTTTCCACCGAAGGTGAAAAATTAAAATTTTCAATAAAACTTATAAAGCCTTGTTCTCCTTCCAAAAGACTATGCTTAAGCATTTCTGCCTTGCCTGAATCCATCTCGGAGTGAGGTAGAGTTTTCAGAAAATCAACGTCAATGAATACCGCCTCGGGGTTGTTAAAAGTTCCAATAATATTTTTCAATTGATTGAAATTCACGGCTGTCTTTCCGCCGACTGAGGCGTCTACCATGGCCAAAAGAGAAGTAGGTAAAAGAATAAACGAAACTCCTCTCATAAAAACAGAGGCAGCAAAGGCACACATATCGCAGATCATACCACCTCCGAGGGCAATAACTAAAGATTTTCTTCCTCCTTTGAGCTTTAATAATGCCTCCCAAATAAGAGCTGAATTATGAAGATTTTTTTCCGAATCACCGGCAGGTAAAACGACTATCGACTTATTCGAAAAAAAGGCAAATATTTCTGCGTATAATGGGTAACAATGCGCATGTGTATTTTCATCACAAACAATCAGAAGAGACTCAAATTGCTGAGCTTTCAGGAAAGAGCCTAACTCTAAATTCATCCTTTCCCCGATGGTAATTAAAGGACTTTCTGAAACAACTTGCGCTTGCATTTCACAAATGTACTGAGGTTAATGTTGAAAAGGCAATGACTTTTGTAGAAAAAAATATTGAACAGTATGCCTGAAAATCCGTTAGGTTTGCCAAAAATCTGCACTTTATGGTGTCGTTTGAAAATACTGAAATAGCTTTTGGTAGCAGAAGCGATTATGAGTTAAAAAAGGCTTATCTATTATTTAAGTTAATAGGAAATAATAAGCTCGTAAAATGGAGTAAACCACTCGCAGGTTTGGCTGTTAAAATCAGCTTTCCATTTAAATACATTATTAAGGAAACTATCTATGAGCATTTTTGCGGTGGTGAAACCATTAGAGAATGTGAGTCTACCATTAACAAATTGAGCGAATTTAAGGTCAGTACTATACTCGATTATTCAGTTGAAGGAAAAGAATCGGAAGAGGATTTTGAACTTACCGCGAACGAAATTATTGATACTCAAGAAAGAGCTGCGCTCGATGGAAATGTCCCTTTTAATGTGTTTAAGCTAACAGGATTAGCTCGATTTGGATTACTTGAAAAAGTGAGTGACGGAAGTGATCTTTCCGAAGCTGAAACACATGAGTTTGCGAGAGTTAAAGAAAGGGTTGAGCGCATTTGCAAAAAGGCGGAGGAAATTGACAGATATATCATGATGGATGCTGAAGAAACTTGGATTCAGCCAGTGATGGATAAACTGATGCTTGAGATGATGCAGCGCTTTAACAAGGAAAAAGCACTGGTAATCAACACATTCCAGATGTATCGTCATGATAGGCTTCAAGTTTTGAAGGATCTCATAGAAAAAGGAAAACAAGATAATTTCCATGTTGGAGTTAAGCTAGTGAGGGGAGCTTATATGGAAAAGGAAAGAGCTAGAGCCTTGCAAATGAACTACCCATCGCCGATTCAGCCAGACAAAGAAGCATGCGATAGAGACTATAATTTAGCTTTGGAATTAGTTGTTGATAACATTGACAGGATGAGTCTTTGTGCTGGATCTCACAATGAAAAATCATCACAATATCTAGCTGAACTAATTGACAAGAAAGGGATTGAAAAAGATGATCAAAGAATTTACTTCTCCCAGCTGCTAGGAATGAGTGATCATATAAGTTTTAATCTTGCTCATTTAGGATATAATGTTGCCAAGTATGTTCCATACGGCCCAGTTAAGGATGTTCTTCCCTATTTAATTAGGAGAGCCGATGAAAACACTTCAGTTGCAGGACAAAGTTCTAGGGAATTGAATTTATTATCGAAAGAAAGAGCAAGAAGAAAGCAAAGCAAACGTTAACCATTGCATGTTTAGTAAAATTAAGGTTCAACAGAATCTGTTTTGCCTACTAATAAGTTTCAGTTTTTGCTCTCAGGCTCAGCAAATTGATTTACCTTCATTTAAATGCTTTGACTTTGAACATCAGGAAGCATCTTTCCCTTTTTTTAAAGGCGATGATGTAAAGGTGGTTTTTGCCATTTTTAATGTGAAAGCTGAAAAAGAAATTGAAAGTTGGATTGATCCTCTCGTTCAGAAATTTATTAGAAAGTCGGGATTGCTAGATGCGATGTTTGATGCTGAATTTTATAGCATAAGTTTTCTTAATGAGTTGCAATACAATGAAATGAAGGCAGCAGGAAAAAAAGTGGAAAATGAAATAAGTCATGAGCTCAAGTCCTCCACACTGTATAGCAGAGAAAATAAGTCCACTCTTCAAAGTTTGCTCGGCAAAAAACCAGATACTACCATTTTAGTTATTTCAGGAAGTGGAAAATTAATAGGTTCAGTAAGCGGGCAATTTACTCCCGAAAAGATGGAAATGATAGAGGATTGGATTTCAGAATGATGCGTTTGCCCTAAGGAAGTTTTACAAATTGCTTAATCTTTTGTAGGTTTGAAACTTTCTTTTATTATGAGGAGTTTATTCATCCCCGCACTTTTCATTTTTATTGCTTATACATCCTGCACCCCTCCGGATTCTGTGAGATTACAGGAATATGTTGGCATTCCAGCTGATGGATTATTTGCCCATATTCCAGTTTGCTTGTTAAATGGAGGTTTTTATTTAGGAGAAACTATTCAGGAAACAACAGTCAGAACCTCAGGTTTTGAGAGTGATAGCAAACACATTAGTTGTGAAGGAGTTGCTACAAAATCTTGGGTAATTATGCCATGCGACACTATTGCAACATGCACTTTTAAAGAAGGTAGGCTGATTGGATTTGAGAGTTTGTCTCAATTACCTGAAACATGCAATTCTGTAGCTCAAGCTTGCGAAAAACTTGAGAATATTTACGGTTGTCTTGGCGATTTAGGCTACTATTTGGATGAAAAACAAAGTTTGAAGTTTAGTCACAACGACGAGGTATATTCTGAAGAATTTTCATTTATACAAGATGGCACAGGGATAAAATCAATGAGATATAGCATCTTCTATTTAGCAGAAAAACAAACTCATAAAAAAGCAATTTCTCAGATTTGACAAGATTTTATCTTGAATTTTATCAAATTTTAAGGTCTATCAATAATTAATTAAACACATAAATCCACACAAAAAATGAGAGTATTTTCGGTATTGATTCTGTTAATTATGCTAAGCCTTTCGGCGGAAGTGAAATCTCAAACAGACCGTCACCGCGAAGAAGCTATGAAGTTTCTAGAAAAGGGAGAAGCTGCCGAAGCCAAAGATAAAATGGAAGCTGCCTTGAAAATAGCTCCTGAGATAGCCGAGAATCATTATGTAATGGGCAGAGTTAAGATTGCCATGAGAAACAGTCCAGAAGCCTTGACTGAATTCGCCATTGCAGATTCTCTTAAACTGGTAACTTCCGATTTGTATTTGTACCAAGGAATAGCCAATTACTTATCAGGCTTTTCTGATAAAGCATTGACATGTTATGAAAAAGCGATTAAGTTGAACGATAGAGATTTTAACATCTTCTACAATAGGGCATTGCTTTATATAGATATCCAAATGTATGATGATGCAATGACAGATTTGAATAATACCATAGACCTGAAGCCCGAATTTGCTGAAGCATATTTACAACGAGGGATCATAAGTTTTGAGGATGAAAAATTTAAGAACTGTATCAAAGATTGCGAAAAAGCTATTGAGTTGAAGCCAACGCTTGCTGATGCCTTTTACTTTAGAGGTATGGGAAATGGTGGAATTGGGAATGACAATCAAGCTGTGGAAGACTTCACCAAAGCCATTGAATTAAACCCTAATCATGATAATGCATTGAGTCATCGAGGCTCGGCAAAATTTCTATCTGGCAATAAAAAAGGTGCCTGTATAGATTGGGAAAAAGCAAGAGATTTAGGAAATGACGAAGCAGACAATAATTATATGTCGCATTGTGAGTAATTTTGCATTATGAAGATATTTATTTGGATTGCATTTTTGTTGTTGAATTTGGGCCTAGATGCTCAGTCGAATTCTTCTATAAGTACTCTATATAACGATGCTATAAAGCTAATGGACCAAAAGAAATATGATGAAGCAAAACTCATCTTTGATCAGGTCATAAAAGAAAAACCAGATTATGCCGAATCGGTTTTCGCCAGAGGCTTATGTTATTTAATGCTGAATGAAAGAGAAAAATCTTGTGAGGATTTCAACACAGCAAAAAAATACAATTGGCAAGCAGCAGGAGAATACATTGATAAATTCTGTGGCAAGGAAGCAATAGGAAGAAATGCAAAACCTCGCGAACTAAAAGGTGAATAAGTTCATATGTGGCCTTTGTGCCTTGGTTTTTAGCCTTTATATTCTTCCATGTAAAGCCCAAAATACTGCTGCAGAGCTTTATAATGAAGCTACCGCAAAAGGCTTAATTGGAGAATACACTTCGGCAATTGATCTTTTTTCAAAAGCCTTGGCGATAAAGAGTGATTATAATGATGCTAGACTGAACAGAGGCATTTGTTATTATAAGAAAAGGATGTATAAGCCTGCGATTGATGATTTCAATAGTCTTTTGAAAGTAAATTATTCAAATCCAGCAGCCTTAAATTACAGAGCACTTTGTAAACTAGCCCTTGGGGACAATAACGGTGGTTTAAATGATTTATCAGATGCTATTTCCTTGAAGAATGGAGAGCCCGATTATTATTACAATCGGTCCTTAGCATATTATGCTTTAGGAAATTACTCAGATGCCCTCATTGATCTAACTATTTGCATTAGCCTAGACAACGGAAAATCAGAAGCCTATTACAAAAGAGGAATTATCAATTATATCAGTGGGGCAAAAGAAGCCGCTTGCATTGATTTGAGTAAAGCTGTTGACTTAGGCAATTCAGAAGCCTTTGATGTAATTAGAATGTATTGCAGATAGCAAATTGAAATGAGCAAAAGGTCTAATTATATTGCTTCCTACGCAAGCTATCCTTTATTGTGGTTAATATACCTGCTTTCTGTATTGCCGATGAGTATGCTTTACTTTTTGTCAAACGGAATTTATTTCCTTTTGTACAGAGTTTTTGCATACAGAGTGGCAGTAACCAGAGGCAACTTAAAGAATGCTTTTCCTGATAAATCTGATTTTGAGCGACTTGAAATAGAAAGGAAATTCTATCGACACTTGTCGGATGTGGTTGTTGAAACAATTAAGTCATTTACCATTACGGAAAAGGAATTAAAACGCAGGATGGTTTTGCTTAATCCTGAAGTATTGGCTGAGTTTTTCAACAAGAAGAGAAAGATGATAGCCGTTACTGGCCATTTCGCAAACTGGGAGTGGGCAGCAATCACATTGCCTTTCCAGAGTAACTATCACCCGCAAGGGGTATATCTTCCAATAAAAAATCATGTTTTCAATCATGCCATGATTAAATCCCGAAGCAGGTTCGGCATCGATTTATTGCATGCTGGTAAAATGAAAGATGAAATGGAATTGAGAAAAGACAAATTAAGCATTACCGGATTCATTGCTGATCAAAGTCCATCAAATCCTGACAATGGCTATTGGATAAACTTTCTAAATCAGGAAACTTCAGTAGCAAGAGGAACTGAAAAATACGCTCGATTATACAATATGGCTGTTGCCTATGGTGTGATTAAAAAGATAAAGCGAGGATATTACACACTTGAATACAAAGTAGTTGCGGAGGAAGCAGAGCTGACCAAAGATTCGGAAATCACAAAAATACATACAGGCATTCTAGAGAATCTTATTTTAAATCAGCCCGAATGCTGGCTTTGGTCGCATAAGCGTTGGAAGCATAAACGCAAATAATATTAAATTGGACTATGATTTCGGGCGAACCTTTAGCTGAAAGAATGCGGCCCCGACGATTAGAAGATTACGTTGGGCAAAGTCATCTTGTTGGCGAAAATGCGGTCTTAGGAAAAATTATTAGAAGTCAAAGCAGTCTACCTTCCATCATCTTATGGGGTCCTCCTGGCGTAGGAAAGACAACACTTGCGAGACTAATTGCTAAGTCGTACGACTCAACTTTTTACAGTCTTAGTGCTATACAATCTGGAGTAAAAGACGTTCGCGACATCATTGAATCTTGCTCAAAACAAGGAGGATTGATGAGTAAGCCGATTGTATTTATTGATGAAATTCACCGCTTTAGTAAATCTCAACAAGATTCTCTACTAGGGGCTGTTGAGAGAGGCGTTTTCACTCTCATTGGCGCTACTACGGAGAATCCATCTTTTGAAGTAATTCCGGCATTACTTTCTCGCTGTCAGGTGTATACTTTAAAAGCCTTAAGTGAGGAGGAGTTAAAACAGATTGTTGAGGATGCAGTAAAAAATGATGCCTATTTAAAGCCACGAGAGATTGTGATTGAAGAATGGGAAGCGCTTTATAGGTTTAGCAGTGGTGACGCTAGAAAATTATTAAATATTCTTGATTTACTTGCTAATACTCAGACCGAAGGCGAAACAATTAGAATAACTAATGAGCTCACAATTGAGACACTTCAGTCGAATCCTGTGCGATATGATAAGACAGGTGAGCAACATTATGATATCGTATCGGCATTTATAAAAAGCATGCGGGGAAGTGACCCGAATGCCGCCTTATATTACTTAGCGAGAATGATGGAAGGAGGCGAGGATCCAAAATTCATTGCAAGAAGAATGCTTATACTAGCTTCAGAAGATATAGGAAATGCTAATCCTACAGCCTTAATCATGGCGAACAATTGTTTTCAGGCTGTAACTTTCATTGGCTATCCTGAATGTGATTTGATTCTCGCCCAAACAGTTATTTACTTGAGCACCTCGGCAAAAAGTAATGCCTCTTACACTGCTATTCGGGCTGCTCAAAATTTAGTTAGAGAGACTGGAAATGTTGAAATACCCTTACACTTGAGAAATTCACCCACGAAACTGATGAAAGAACTCGGTTATGGAGCTGATTATCAATACGCTCATAATTACCTTGGGAATTTCACAAATCAAGAATATTTACCAGAGGAGCTTAGTGGTACTACATTATACCAACCTGGAGATAATAAAAGAGAGATGGAAATAAGAGGTTTTCTAAAATCTCGTTGGAAGGACAAATACGGCTATTAAAAACTAATGGGTTTAGGAAGAATAAATAAGGTCAAAAACCTGATTTTTAATAGAGGTATTAAGCCACCTTTCAATGTGTCAAATTAACACCAATCAGCTTCAAATTAGGCTTAAAAATTAGATTAAAAGACAGACAGTGCCAGCTAATTAAATAATAATCAAGCAATTATAAATTTGACTTTTATATCATTTCTTGCGTATCTTTAGTAAGTTTTAGTGTAATGTTAACAGATTGTTATGTTTTCACTTAAACTAAAAACTTTTTACCCGGTTTAAATAGAGTTAAATACAAAAGGAATTATGATAAAAAGCTACCAATTTCATCAAAACCCTATGCTTCTGTTTTTTAGATTTTGTTTGATGTTTCTCATAACATTTTCTATTACTTCAGAGCTTAACGCACAAAATGGGATTATTGGCGCTGGTTTTTCTTCTGGCTGGTCTAACCCAGGAAATATTGGCAATTTTGTAGCAGGGGCTGGCTCTTCAAGAATATACACAACGAATCCAGGGGGCACCGGAAATCAATTTTTTAGAATGGTTAGAAATTGGGGAGGAAACAACTCTGAATTTTCTCCATCAGCCTCATGCTGCGGTGGTTGCGATGCTGCTGTATCAGCATTTGATACCGAAATATTTGCCGGAAATACAAATTGTACCAACGGAGCATGGTATATCAATTGTCCGAACACCACAGATAATTACGTTTTCAAAACTCCCGATGGTCCATCGGGAACTTCATTTGTAGTTTTTAGGGTGCAAGGTGCAGTTAGAAGCATAACCAGTGTTAGTCAAGCTCCTATTGCTGCTTCGGTAGCAGTTTCTCAAGGAGTTGCAGTTACAGCTACACCAAGTGCGGCCTTATCGACTGGGCAAGCTGTTTATATAAGATACACTACCAATGGCTTTGCAACTTCAACAGTTGCTCAAATGACATTTAGTGCTGGTAATTATGTGGCAACAATTCCTGGTCAGGCATCTGGAACGACTGTTAATTATTACATTTTCACATCAGGAGTATCAAACGTAGCTACTAACGGCTCGAATGCTGACTTTTATTCAATAAATCTCAATAATAACGGCGGATCAAACTATTCTTATACTGTTTCAAATCTATATCTATCAGCTAATACAGGAAATTATACAACAGGTTCTACTTGGCTTGGAGGCGTTGTTCCCCCAACAAATGCGGCGATTCAGATTTTAAACAGTCATAATGTTACTCTAAATACAGCTGCAACCGTATCATCAATAACAATTAATGCTGGCGGTACATTTACAGCTTCTGATGCAACGCCAAGGACTTTTACAATTAGCAATAATACTAGTTCAACGACATTAAATAAAGTGGGTAATTGGATAAATGGAACGGGCGGAAGTACTGTTGTATTCTCCGGTTCAGCAACACATACAATAGCTGGAACAATAAGTCTTCAGAATGTTCAAGCCTCAACGGGACTAAATTTTGGAACAGCTGGGACAATAACCACTAATTTTCAACTCAATGCTGGTGGCTTTGTTTCTGGAAACGCGCCGATTTATGGAATTGGTTCATCACTAATCTATTCCACCGGAGGTGCTTATGGCCGCGGTCTTGAATGGAGCAATACAAGCGGAGCGGGATATCCAAATAATGTTCGTGTTTCTAACAATTCAACTATTGATCTTAGCAATGGAGGTCCATCAGTAGCTCGCGCCTGTGCAGGTAATCTTACTGTCGATGATGGAAGCACTTTAAACATGAATAATATGACGGCCAATTTAACTGTGAATGGCAATATTACTCTAGGATCTTCCGGCACTGCAACTTTAACTCTTTCAAATCAAATTGGAGGTGATTTACTTTTAGGTGGCGATTGGAACAGAAATGCTAGCTCTATCCTTAACAATAACAATAGACAAGTTAGTTTTATCGGTGGCTCTTCTCAGACAATAATTGGTCAAACTACGTTTGATTTTCTTCGGATAAATAATACAGGGGGAGTTGTTTTAAATAATCCAATAACAGTTAATCAGCAACTTGATTTAAGCTCGGGAAGAATTACCCTTGGAACCAATAATGTTGTGATGGGTGCAACTTCATCAATTATAAATGCAAGCACAAATAGTTTTATAATTACAAATAGCACAGGCTTGTTGCTTCAGCAAGTTGCTGCCGTTCAAAAGATTTTCCCGGTAGGATTTAACTCCACCAATTATACTCCTGTGCGTTTGACGCAAAACGGAACAAGCGATCAGATTTCGGTTCGAGTTAATAATTCTGTACCTCCATTTACTCAAACTCCAAATAATGCTTCTAGAATGGTAAATCTAGAATGGACCATAAATGAAGCGGTGGCTGGAGGCAATAGTTTACTCACTGAGTTTGAATGGAGGAATGCAAATGAAGCAGGAAGCTTTATCCGCACAAATGGTGTATTTCATGCTAATTGGAATGGTAGCGCTTTTGAAATACGTAATGCCAATTTTGCAGGAGCAAATCCTTATACAAGTACCTCAACCGCTGATTACACAGGTAATTTAAGTAATCAAATATTCCTAATCGGTAATGTGAATGGTATATTGAGTTGCCTTTCAACTGTAGCAAATGGCGATTGGAATACGGGTTCAACTTGGGCTGGAGGAATTGTTCCGCCGATAGGCGCGGTAGTATGTTTGAACCATGATGTAACAGCAACAGCTACCAATCCTGCAGTTATGAGCTCTGTGACTTTGAGCAGCGGATCAAGTCTCGACATTGGAACAGGGAGAACCTTGAATATCGCTAATAGTGGCTCAATTGTTAATAATACTGGAGCCACTCAAAATTTAGGAAATGGATCTGTTGTATTTGCCGGAACAGCAATTACATCAGGTCAACCTTTAATTATTAATAATATGTCTGTTGTTGGCTTTGTGACAAATGTTTCGACAATAACGTTACTAGGAACTTTAACTATTGCAGGAGCTGGCGCAAACTTCTCTTCTGGAATTGATTATGGAGCCTCATCAACCCTAAGATATGCGG